>NZ_JBWKYD010000011.1:201862-213765 GCF_059423585.1 Janthinobacterium sp. GW460-12-1-14-LB5
ATAAAAAACCGCCCGAAGGCGGTTTTTTATTGCCTGGCGGAAGCGGTGTAATGCAAATGACTAATATTTATGCGGCTTTCCACAAGCCAAATAAGAACCGTACCTACTATGCTACCTACGAACGAACATCTGCACAAAAAAATCTTTGCGCACCTGCCCCCCACGCGCGATACATCTAAGCAGGAACACGTACGGACGCTGTACTTTTTTGGTGGGAGTACTTGGCACGGTGAGGCGGGTTCGATTCCCGCCGCCTCCACCACTGAATTGTTTAGAATCAAGTAGTTAGCAAGAAGAAGGCTGTCATTATTTGGGTTGTTTTTGGGCTGTTTTAGCCTGGGAATGAAAACAAAATGACAGCCTTTTTTTTGCTCATGGAATGCGCGCGCCAAGGCGGCACCAACTAAAATTCAAGCAAAAATTGAAATGTTTGAGCACTTCTTACCTCGGACATACCTAAGGCAGAAAACCGCGACTGTAGTAGTATCGCGGACCGGCAGATAGTCGCAATGGAGCAAAGGTAATGTCCCCCGTCGTCGCAAGACTCCCAAAAATAACCGAAAATATTTCCTCGCAGCTTGATTCCATACGCGGCCTTGCAGCAATTTCAGTCGTGATCGGACATGCCAATCAGGTCTTGATAGCCCCGTTTTACGAGAGGTTATCGCCATGGCTCGGGTTGTTGGCTCAAAGTTCAGTAATGATTTTCTTTGTGCTCAGCGGCTTTTTGATCGGGAAATCCATCAGCAGCAATATTGCAAAAAACAGCGGTACGCTCTCACTAAAAAAATATCTTGGTGATCGGATTATAAGAATCTGGCCGCCGCTCCTGCTATCTATCGCATTGTTGATTTTTCTATATCAGATTGCCCCCTTCGTCTTTGCGAGCGGCTCCCGCGCATTTCTGTCTATGCCCGGTCATGCGCTTGCGCGCCAAGAATTCACCTATGAGCCAATGCAGCTTCTTGGGGCTGCCGTTGCGGTCAACGGTTTCTTTACCGATACGCCAAATTCCAACGGCGCTTTATGGAGCCTGTCTATTGAGGTCTGGTACTACCTGCTGGCCGCAATTGTCGCCTGGCCAAAACGCTGGTGGAAACTGGCTTCTATCCCCGTAGTAGCTGCGTTGCTTTATGTCGGATGGAACAATGATCAGTTTTACTACTACCTACCGGTCTGGTGGGCTGGTTACCTAGTATCCATCTTGCACAATCGGTCAATCCTTCCGCCGGCCAAATATTTGTGGCTGGCAGCCACTGTGCTCCTTTTCCCCGCAATTTTCTTTGCGACAAAGACGCTGACTGTTGAAGATGCCCGCACTGCGTGGCATTTCCTTGTTCTCTACAATATCGCTACCGGCTTATGCTTTTCAGCCATTCTTGCACTCATTCTGGTCGGCAGTGCCAAATTCACGACCATATTTCGTTCGGCAGCTCCATATTCCTATACCCTTTACATCATCCACATGCCTATCCTTCTGTTTCTTTTTGGCATTGTTCAACCCTGGATGCAAAGATCAGTTTTAGTTTGCCCCCTCATAGCAGTTGGCAGCGTGGTATGCATTATTGCGATAGCCCGTTTAGCAGCCCTGGTCGTGGAAAATCGAAACAAGGTCAAATCGTTTTTCATTCACGCAGCAATTTAGCTCCACGGTGTTGGCATACAACAGAGGTACGCTGCATTCCCCACCATGGCACGAAAGCCGTCCTTCCCACGCCATCGCACCACCCGCACGAAAAACCGTTCAAAGTGCGTCAAAATGCGTCAAATCGCATGCCCCCCTCTTCGCCCCGCCGCGCCAGTCCTCATGCGCCTTCGGCCATGGCGCAAATTTGAGTCAAAAGAGCCCTATATAGCGGGCAGGTGTGGAGGGGGGACAACTGCGCGCGCCGGGTCGAAATGGGCTTTTTTCTTGCGTTTGATGCAACATAAATCGACAGGGCGTGAAAAAGCCGCCTCGTGGGCGGCTTGTGCGGTGGCTGGGGCGCTTCGGCGCGGCTGGACTGACGCGGCCCCGCCCTGCCGGTTAGCGTGGCGTGGCGGTCATCCTGCGCGACCGGCGCGCGCCTTGGCCGCCTGCTCCTTCTCGTAGTCGTCGCGGCAATCGACGTTGCAGAACGGCAGGCCGGGCGCCAGCGGCTCGTCGCAGTAGTGGCAGCAGCCATGCGCCACCAGGGCGGGCCGGCCGCGCACGGCGGCCAGTCCGCGCGCCACCTCGGCGAAGATGATCTTGTCCGTGTTGTCGATGTGGTCACTCATTGCGCAGTCTCCTTGCCCAGGCCCAGGTCATACGGGGCGAACTTCACCACTTCCACGCCGGCCCACTCGTTGATCGCCATGAACTGCGCCTGCAGCGGCACCAGCTCGTTACGCGCGAAGACGCGCGCGGCCGGTTCCACGGCGCCGAAGCCGCCGGCATTGTTCGGCAGGATGCCCATCAGCTGCGGCGGCACGCGATGCGCGGCCAGTTGGTCGTCGCGCGTGACGCTCTTGATGTTGAAAAACTCGTCCTTGGCGGCAACGTCCGACACGGGCAGAATCTGGATGCCGTCCTTCTTGCCGTTCGGCGCGTACATGAACAGGTTGCGGAAGTTGCCCGGCCCCTTGCTGTCGCGCATGGCCTGGCGCAGATTGTCCACGTCCTGCGTGTTCGCCGCGGCGTCGGTCATGTAGAACACGAAACCAGCGTGCGAACCGTTCTTGTAATACTTGCGACGGAACAAGGTGGCCGCCTCGTTGAGCCAAGCCGATTGCAGCGCGCTCAGGTACTGCGGCACGCCGTACAGCTCCTGGTTGACGTCCGGTTCCATCAGGTGGAACACGCGGCCCTTGTCGAACTGGTGCACTGCCTGGTAGCCATTCACGAAGAAATACGTGTCCAGATCGACGCCGCGCCGCATGTACTTGGCCAGCGCATGCTGGTAGGCCAGCGCCTTGCCGCTGCGGCTGGGCCGGTCTTCCAGGTAGGCATTGCCGAACGTCAGGAAGTCCAGGGCCATGCGCTTGAAGGCGTCCCGCGACAGGTACTTGCTGGGAATCAGGGTGGACGCCAGCACGTTGGCCTTGAAGTGGATGGCGCTGCTGTGGTGCACGCCGGCATTGAAGGACTTGGCCAGGCCGGCCAGGTTGACGGGCGGCTCATACCAGTGGCCGTTCTTCCAGCACTCGAAGCAATCGAGGATATCGGCGTGTTCGAGCACGGGCGTCGGGTCGCCGAAGGAAAACGCCTCGATGCCGGCGGCGGCCGGCGCCGTGGCCGCTGTTGATGGTGCGCTCCCGGCCTGCTGGCCGCGCGCGCGCATGTGTCGTGCTTTTCTCAAGAATAAATCTCCATGAAAGATTGGTTGTTTTCAGTAGTGCCTTCGAAGGGCTCGTGATCGAGGGCGTGCATGCAGGCCCACGCCAGATCGGCGTGGCCGGTTTCATCGCTGCGCCCCGCCACGTAGGTGACGTTGCGCCCGCTGGGGGTGAGGGTCTTGCGGATGGCCATGAACGACTGCGCGATGTCGGTCCAGCCGGCGTCAAATTCCAGGCGCGCGCGGCTGATGATGTTTTTGGCTTTCAAGACCATGCGGGTTTTGACTTCGGGCGAGTAGTTGATGGCCGTGACCGCCGGGAAGAACATGCGCACGATGGGGAAAACGCCGATGCCCATGCCCGTGGTATCGATGCCGATGTATTCGACGTTGTAGCGCTGGGTCATGAGGCGGATTTCTTCCGCATGGTCTTTGAAGTCCTTGCCGCGCCACTGGTGGCGCTCCAGGATGCGGAACTTGCCGCCGGCCGTCATGGGTGGCGCCAGCACCACGCAGCCGGCGCTGTCGCCGTTCAAGGCCGGGTCGTAACCGATCCACACGGGCCGGTTGCCGAACGGGCGATGCGCCATCAACAACGGCTTGTAGTCGTCCCAGTCCACCCACGAATCGACCATGCAGCGCTGCAGATCGCCCAAGGGGAACACCGAGGCCGAGTCGTCAATAAAGTTGCACATCAGCAGGTTGTCGAACTGGTCGGGGCTGTATTCGAAATTGCGCAGCTCGTCGATGTCGAACAGATTGCAGCCGCCGCGCTCGGCGTCCAGGATGGTGACGATCTGGCGCCAGATCTTGTCTTCGCCCGTAAAGCCCGACGACAGGCGGCCATGGCTCACGTCGATATTCACCTGGTCCGCCTTGGCGCGGCGCTTGTTGAACAGCTCGCCCGTCCAGAACGGGTAAGCCTGATGCGTGGTCGAGGATGGCGTGGAGAAATACGTCTTGCGCCATTTCTTGTGGATGGCCATGCCCGAGGCCACCTTGTTCAGCTCCTGGAAGTTCTGCGTCCAGAAGAATTCATCGAAGTAGAAATTGCCGTGGTAGCCCTGCGCCGTGCGCGCATTGGTACCCAGGAAATACAGGTGGGCGCCGTTCGGCAGCACGATGGGGTCGCCCGTCAGCTCGATGCCGGCCGCCTCGCGCGCGAATTGCACGATGTATTGCTTGAAGACGTGCGCCTGGCTTTTAGAGGCGGACAGGAAAATCTGATTGCGGCCCGTCTGCATGGCGTCGGCCAGCGCCTCGCGGGCGAAATACCAGGTGGCGCCGATCTGGCGCGACTTCAAAATGGCGCGCGTGCGCTGGTCGCCGTTGCGATACCAGACTTTTTGATAATCGAAGAGCGAGTCCTGGAAGGCGTCGAGCAGCTGGATTTTCTGTTCTTCGCTGAAATCGTTGCGAGTCGGCTTCTTTTTTGGTGCGGCATTGCGGTTCGCCAGCTTGGGATTCAGATCGACCTCGTTGCCGCCCGGCTGCTCGTAGCGGCGTACGCGCGCCATCTGCACGATGGTGCGCGCCAGCAGGTCGATTTCCTTGTAATCGCTGCCGCTCTTGACCTCTTTTTCGATCAGTTTGACCAGGCGCAGCTCGGCCGACGCCTCGACGTGCTCGATGGCCTGCGCCTTGTCCCACTCGTCGCGCTCTTTCCAGCTATTGATGGTGCTGCGCTTGATCCCCAGGTGGCGGGCGATGGACGAAATGCGCCAGCCCTTCCAGTACAGGGCGCGCGCGGCACGGCGCGGCTCGGATTCGGGCACGGCCAGTTCGGCGATTTTTTCATCGACCGTTTGTTCGCTTGTTTTCTCGATTGTCAGCATGCCGCCAGCGTAGGCCGCGCGCGCGCGGAGCGGGGAAAGGCAAAAGTCGCTATTGCCCATAGCAACCCGCACCGCATTGAATCGCAGCGCCAAGACGTTGACCATGGCGTTATCCGATCAACCGAGACACGCCACCATGCCTAAATCCCAATTCTTCCGCGTCGCCACCGAAGGCGCCACCACGGACGGCCGCAACATCGACCGCGCCACCATCGAGCAGCTCGCCGCCACCTACAACCCGAAAACCTACGGCGCGCGCATCTGGCTGGAGCACATCCGCGGCATCCTGCCCGACAGCCAGTTCAAGGCCTACGGCGACGTGATCGCGGTGAAAGCCGAAGAGGTGGACACCGACAGCGGCAAGAAGCTGGCCCTGTTCGCGCAGATCGAACCCACGCCGGAACTGGTGGCCATCAACAAGGCGAAACAGAAGCTGTACACCAGCCTGGAAATTCAGCCCGACTTTGCCGACTCGGCGCAGCCCTACCTGGTCGGCCTGGGCGTCACCGACAGCCCAGCCAGCCTGGGCACCGAGGCGCTGAAATTCTCGGCCAGCCGCAAGCAGCAAAGCGCCAACCTGTTTACTTCGGCCGTCGAGGTGACGCTGGAATTTGACGAGCCGCAGGGCACCAAGCTGGCCGACGCCGTGAAAAACCTGCTGTCGCGCTTTTCGAATAAATCCGGCACCGATGCCGCGCAGTTCGCCGACATCAGCGAAGCCGTGGAAGCGCTGGCCGGCCACGTCGTCACCGCCAACGACAACTATGCGGACGCCGTGATGCGCCTGGAAAAAACCGAAACGGCCTTGAAGGCCACGCAGGACGAGCTGGCCGCTTTCAAGGCGCAGATGGACGAGGCGCCCGGCAACGGCCCGCGCCGCCCGGCCGCCACCGGCAACGACGGCGCCGTGCAGACCGAGTTTTAAGCGCCCGCGCCATCCACCAACACCCCATTCAACAACGGAGCACTGATTTATGAAAAAGCAAACGCGCCAGGTCTTTGGCCAATACGAAACCCGCCTGGGCCAACTGAACGACACGGACAACGTGGCCAAGACCTTCAGCGTCACGCCCAGCGTGCAGCAAAAGCTGGAAACGAAAATGCAGGAATCGAGCGAGTTCCTGTCGAAAGTGAACATCATCGGCGTGACCGAACAGGAAGGCGAAAAGCTGGGCCTGGGCGTGTCCGGCCCGATTGCCGGGCGCACCAACACCAAGGACAAGGAACGCAAGACGCGCGACCTGTCCACCCTGGACGGCACCAAGTATCGCTGCGAGCAAACCAACTTCGACACGCACCTGAACTATGCCAAGCTGGACGCCTGGGCCAAGTTCCCCGATTTTCAATCGCGCGTGGCCAATGCCATTTTGACGCGCCAGGCGCTCGACCGCATCGTCATCGGATTCAATGGCGTGAAAGCCATGGCCGACACCGATCTGGACGCCAATCCGCTGCTGCAGGACGTGAATAAAGGCTGGCTGCAGCACCTGCGCGAGCTGGCGCCCGAGCGCGTGCTGGGCCTGGTGGCCACAGGCATGCCTGGCAAGGTCATCATCGGCGACGTGGACGGCGCCGACTATGCCAACCTGGACGCGGCCGTCACCGATGCCGTCAACCTGCTGGATCCGTGGTATCAGGAAGACACCAATCTGGTGGCCATCGTCGGACGCAAGCTGTTGAACGACAAGTATTTTCCATTGGTCAACGCCAAGCAGGCACCCACGGAAACCCTGGCGGCCGACATCATCATCAGCCAGAAACGCATCGGCGGCTTGCCGGCGGCGCGCGTGCCCTACTTCCCGGACAACGCCATCCTGATTACCCGTTTCGACAATCTGTCGATCTATTTCCAGGAAGGTGCGCGCCGCCGCCGCGTCGAGGACGTGCCGAAACGCGACCGCATCGAGAACTACGAGTCGTCGAATGACGCCTACGTGATCGAAGACCTCGGCCTGGCCGCGCTGGTGGAAAACATCGAGCTGAAAGACAAGTGATGGCGAACCAGTCCCCCGCCCTGCGCCACCGCGCGCGCATGCTGGCCGAGCGCACGGCCGGCGCCGCCACGCCGCAGGGCGTCACCACCGGCACGGCCTACGACCTGATGCTCTACAAGCTGTCCGATGACCGCCGCCGCCTGAAGTCCATCCAGTCCGTCGAACGCAAGATCGAGGTCAAAGCCACCTTGCTGCCGGATTACGCGCAGTGGATCGACGGCGTGCTGGCCGGCGGCAAGGGCGCCCAGGATGACGTCTTCGCCACCCTGCTGGTATGGCACATCGACACGGGCGAGTACGAGCGCGCCCTGGTCATGGCCGAATACGCGCTGGCGCACAAGTTCACCCTGCCCGACACCTACAGCCGCGACATCGCCACGCTGATGCTGGACGAGTTCGCCGAGGGCTATTTGCACGGCAAGCTGGCCAGCGATCCGCAGCACGCGGCCCAGGTGCTGGGCACCGTCGAGCAGTTGACGGCCGCCAGCGACGCGCCCGACCAGGCGCGGGCCAAGCTGCACAAGGCCATCGGCCTGGCCATGATCGCCGTGCTCGATCAGGCCGACGACACGGACATCGCCCCGGCGCTGGTGGCGCAGGCGGATGCGGCCATGGCCCAGTTGAAACGCGCGCGCGCCCTGTCCGAGTCGTGCGGCGTCAAGAAAGATATGGAACGGCTGGAGCGGCGCCTCAAGCGCGCGGCCGGTTCCACGTAAAGAGCATCCCCCGCAGCACGGCGGCACGGGGGGATTCTGGCTAATTCAGCTGCCTGATGAACCCCGTCCACCGCCCCATTTTGAAAGCGCCCCGTATGTCCTTCATGGCCCTGCCCCCGTCCATCCCGTCCGGCGCCCCCCCGGCGGCGCCAACGCCTGCCCCTGGCGTCATCGAGAACGACGGCTGGTTTCCCGATATTGCCCTCGCCAATATGCGCGACGCCATGCGCCTGGATGGCACCGTCACCGACGCGCGCCTGGTGCAAGCCGTGGTCGATGCCATCCTGCAGGTCAACCGCGAATTGGCCGACTGGCAGGGCAGGCAGGCCGCGGCCGGTATTGCCGCGCTGGCGGAGGTGCCGGCCACGCGCATCAACCGCGAATCCCGCCTGCTGGCGCAGTACCGGCGCGCCGTCTACAGCACGGCCAAAGCCGATCTGATCGAGCGTTACCGCGACTACGACAGCACGGCCACCTCCGTCAGCGACAAGAAAAGCATGGAGTGGCTCGACGAGGCGCCCGGCGCGCAGCGGCGCAATGCGCAATGGGCCATCGCCGATATCGTCGGCCGCACGCACCTGACCGTGGAACTGATCTGATGCAGGTGCGCACGCAGCAGCACGACACGGTAGACGCCCTGGTGTGGCGCTACCTGGGCGACGGCGCGGGATACGTCGAGCAGGCCTTGGCCCTGAATCCCGCGCTGGCGCGCCACGGCGCCGTGCTGCCGGCCGGCCTGGTCGTCACCCTGCCCGAGCCGGCGCCCAGCACGGGCCAGGTGGCAGCAGCCGATCTTGTGCAGCTATGGGATTAACGCAGCAATCCACCATTTTTACCCTCATGAAAAATCTATCACCCCTCTCACCGGAGAATCAAGCAATGTCCGCAGAATCGTTTGGTGGTTTCGCCACCCTGGTCAAACTGTACGGCTTCAAGGCGGCGCTGGGCATGGTCGGCGCCGCCATGCTGTACATCGTGCTGCCGCCGTTAAATAGCGACGGCACCTTCAACAAGGGCGAATTCGTCGCCCGCCTCGCCTGCGCGGGCGTGTTCTCGTGCCTGCTGGGCGGCACCGTGTATCAACTGCTGTGCGCCCAGCTCCCCTCCATCGGCGCCATGGTCAACGCCAGCGCCATCGATCTGATCGTGGGCGCGCCCGGCTGGTGGGTATCACGCGCCGTGGCCCTGTGGTTCCAGCGGCGCAGCGACAAGGACATCGCCGAGCTGGTCAAAGACGCGAAGGAACACTGATGGCCACCACGGACAATCCACTGATCGCACGCGTCATCGACGCCATCCTGCGCGCCGAAGGTGGCTATGTGAACGACCCGGCAGACAAAGGCGGCGAAACCAATTACGGCATCACCGTGGCGGTGGCGCGCGCCAACGGCTACACGGGGCCGATGCGTGACCTGCCCGTGTCGGTGGCGCACGCGATCTACACGGCCCGCTACATCACGGAACCGAAATTCGACCAGGTGCTGGCCATCCATGCTGGCATCGGCGCCGAAGTGATCGACACGGGCGTGAACATGGGGCCGCACCGCGCGGCCGAGTTCCTGCAGCGCTGGCTGAACGGTTTTAACGACACGGGCGCGCGCTACCCCGCCCTGTTCGTCGATGGCCGCCTGGGCGCGCAGTCGCTTGGCGCGCTGGCCGCCTTCCTGCAATGGCGCGGCCAGGATGGCGCCGCTGTGCTGCTGCGCGCCCTGAACGGCCTGCAGGCAGCGCGTTACCTGGAAATCACCGAGGCCAACAAGACCCAGCGCCGTTTTCTGTTCGGCTGGATCAAGGAACGGGTGGCCATGTGACCACGACCACCTGGCGCCCGCTGGCCGCCTGCCTGCTGTTCGGCGCCATCGGGGGCTGGACGGCGCAGGGCTGGCGCAAGGATGCCGGCATCGCCGCACTGCAGCGGGCAGCGGCTATCCAAACAGCCACCGCCGCCACGCAACTGGCCCAGGCCACCGCCCGCGTGCTCACGCTGGAGCGTGCGGCCGGCGCCGCCCTGGCGCAGCGCGCCGACCACCTCACCCAGGATCAAACCCATGCGAAAACCGAGCGTGACCGTTTTAACCATGATGTGCGCAGCGGCGCTGTGCGCCTGTCAATCCCCGTCGCCAGCGGCCAGTGCGCCGCCACTGCAGATGCCACCGCTACCGCAAGCGATCAGCACCAAGCGCGCGCCGAACTTGACGCAGCGACTGCGGCAGCTCTTGACGCCATTGCCGGCGACGGCGACGACGCCACCCGCCAACTGAACGCCTGCATCGACGCCTACAACACCGTACGAGACACCTACCATGTACAAACCGAATAGCCTGCGCCAGCACCTGGCCGCCGCCATCCCCGACCTGCAGCGCGATCCCGACCGCCTGCTGGTCTTCGTCGACGAGGGCAACGTAGTGGCGTCGGCCACCGCCTCCCTCTCCTTCGAATACCGTTTCAAGCTCAACTTGATCGTCACCGATTACGCGGGCGACGCCGACGCCATCATGGTGGCCCTGATCGCCTGGCTCAAAGTCCACCAGCTCGACCTGATGGCCAACGAAGAAACGCGCAAGCACGGCATCGCCTTCGAGGTGGATTTTAATAACCATGAAACTGTCGATATTTCCATCAAGCTGGACCTGACCGAGCGCGTGGCCGTCAAGGCCGGCGAGGCGGGCCGCCTGGACATCAAGCACCTGGCCGAGATACAGCACATGCCGGCCTACGCGGACGAGTTCTGGAAGCTGTATGACGGCGAGACCCTGCTGGCCGAATGGCGCACGCCCGAGGCGACAGCATGAGTGACGACCTGCACGCGCTGGAATCCTGGGCCGGTGCCTTGCTGGCCAAGCTGCAGCCGGCCCAGCGCCGCGCCATCAATCACAAGGTGGCCATCGACCTGCGCCGCAGCCAGGCGCAACGCATCAAGGCGCAGCAGGGGCCGGATGGGACGGTCTACCCCGCGCGCAAGCGACGCAAGGAATTCAAGGGCAAGAATGGACGGATCAAGCGGCAGAAGGCAGCAATGTTTGCCAAGATTCGTACCATGAAGTTTCTGAAAGTGTCAGCGACCAGCAATGATTTAGAGGTTGGCTTCGTGGGGCGAGTCGCCCGTATAGCACGAGTTCATCAGTTTGGCAAAGAAGAACGCATTGCAAAAGGAGGAGTACTTTATCAGTATCCCGAACGGCCTCTGCTGGGGCTAAACCTATTAGATTGTGCTCTGATACGTGAGTCTCTGCTAAAGCATATTCAGTAGGCGCACAACCGAAAATTATAATTTATGAAATTTCATCAAAATAAGGTAAAGTTGATTGGTGGAAATAAACAAAATCTACGCGAAGTAACCCTCAGGAAATTATTGTGAATTTATGGCGGACAAAAGTGGATGCAATGCAAGGCGCCCGTTGCGACGCAGTGCTGGCACTGCAAACGGAGGGCAACACCGCAGCGCGCCAATTATAGAAGCCAGAAATAACAATAACTTATTGGGGGAGGGTATTTAGCAAATAATTTTAAAAATCATTGAATTGGAAATATTATGAAATTAAACAAAGCCGACGCAATCATTGGAGCAATTTGCACATTAATATCAATACCCATATTCCTTTCCATTTATCTTAAAAACGACGTTTACGATATTCTTGGATATTTTTCAATTATTCTAGGATTATGGGCAGGGGCATATGGACTTCGCACAGCATTTAAATCAAGAAAATATAGAAAAAAACAGCATGCCACAAATAATCCCACCCATCAATATTCGGAAAGTTCCCAAGAAATTGTTTGGGCATGCATTCTACTCATTTTCTTATCCGCCATTATTTCTACGCCCGTAGTCTTAAAGAAAAATCCTTCTTTTCTCTTGCCCACCCTTTGCCTCGCCCTATTCATTGTAACAATTTCAAATATTTATTACGGAATTCGAAATCTAAATAAAGATAATAGACAACCGTTTTTTCGAGCGACCACTTGGGTAATTTCAATCATAGGTACCATTTTTTTCATTTTATTAACTATTAAATTATTTTAGCTGAACAGTCACTAACCCGCATATCAACCCGCCCCCCC
>NZ_JBWKYD010000012.1:0-200715 GCF_059423585.1 Janthinobacterium sp. GW460-12-1-14-LB5
GCCCCCGCCTCCGCCGGAACCGGAAAAGCTGCCGGAACCGACGCCCGACAAGGTGGTGCCGGAAGTGTCGGAACCGGAACCGACGCCGGCCGACAAGCCCATGGATGATGCGCCGGAAAGCCCGTCGCCGGACAAGGGCGACCCCGTCACCATCGACGGCGCGGCGCAGGCTGGCAGCGATGCGTTCGGCATCCAGGCCGGGCGCGGCGGCGGCATGACGGGCGGCGGCGGTGGCGGCGGTCTCGGTGCGGGATCGTATGGCCGCTATGTGGCCAACGCCCTGCAGATGGCCTTTGCCCGCGACCCGCGCACGCGCCAGCTGGCGTTTGCCGACATCCGCGTCGACCTGTGGCTCGATGCGGAAGGCAAGACGACGAAGGTGCAGCTGGTGCAGGGCACGGGCAATGCGCAGACGGATGAGCAAGTGCTGGCCATGGTGCGCGATTTCCGCGCCGATGAGCGGCCGCCCGCGTCCCTGCGTTTCCCGGCCCGCGTATCCATTAAAGGCCGCCGGCCATAGCGTCCTTAATTCATATTAATTTTTACCGAAAGAAGCGATGAACCTCATATTTTCTTCCCCACAGCGCCTGCGCCGCCTTCCGCTGGCGCTGGCCGCTTTCGCCCTGAGCGTGGCGGCAGGCGCGGTACAGGCGCAAGCGCCGGCCGACAGCACCATGGTCAAGCTGATTCGCGGCCTGATCCAGAGCGGCGCCCTGAACAAGGATGCCGGCGAAGCCTTGCTGGCGCAGGCGCAGAGCGAAGCGCTGGCCGCGGCGCAAGCCCGTCCGGCCGCCGCGCCGGCCGCCCTGGCGCAGGTGCAGCCTGGCGACGTGCGCGTGCCGTATATTTCGCAAACCGTGCGCGAGCAGATCCGCGACGAAATCAAGGGACAAGTGCTGGCCGAGGCCAAGGCGGGCGGCTGGGCGGCGCCGAATGAAACGCCGGCCTGGACCAAGCGCATCCGCCTGGAAGGCGACGTGCGCGCGCGCTACGAATCGCGCTACTACGACATGGCCAACAGCAATATCGAGATCGACTGGCGCTCGCTCAACAGCGGCAGCGGCTACGACGTCAATTCCAACACCAATTTGGCCCTGCCGGCGCTGCTCAACACGCGCGAAGACCGCAAGCACTTGCTGCGCGCGCGCGCCCGTCTGGGCATCCTGGCCGACATTTCCGACAGCACGCAAGCGGGCATCCGCCTGGCCAGCGGCAACGACGATAGCCCGGTCTCGACCACGCAAACCCTGGGCGGCGGCCTGGGCAAGAAAAACATCTGGCTGGACCAGGCCTGGCTGTCCTACCAGCCCGCTTCCTGGCTGAAACTGACGGCGGGCCGCTTCGATAACCCGTTTGTTTCCAGCGATGAACTGTTTTCCAGCGAACTCAATTTCGACGGCATCGCCGCCAAGGTGCAGCAGCCCGTCGGCGCGAGCAAGGACGTCACCGTATTCGGTACCCTGGGCCTGATTCCGCTCGAGTATTCGTCCGACAACGCGCCTAGCCGCAGCCAGGCAAAAATGTCCAGCGAAAACAAATGGCTGCTCGGTGCACAAGTGGGCGCGTCGTGGAAGATCAATAGTGACCATCAATTGCGCGGCGCCGTGGCCTACTACAACTTCCGCAACATCAACGGCGAATATTCGCAGCCGTGCGCGCTGTACGCGGGCGCCGATGGCTGCAGCACGGACTGGTCGCGTCCGTCGAGCATGCAAAAGGGCAATAGCTTGATGTTGCTGCGCAATATCGCCCTGAATCCGCTGGACCCGGCGAACACGCCGCAGCCGCAATTCGTGGGCCTGGCGTCGAAATTCCGCCTGGCCAACCTGAATGCGCGCTGGGATAGCAAGGTGGCCGGCGGCACGGACTTGCGCATCGAAGGCGATTATGTGCGCAACATGGCCTACGACAAGAATGAAATGTGGGCGCGCGCCAAGGGCGGCATCATGAACAACTTCGGCGGCACGGGCGGCGTCTCGCAAGCCGATTTCAGGAGCGGCGGCAACGCCTACATGCTGCAGGCGACCCTGGGCAAGGCGAATACGCAAGCGCGCGGCGACTGGAACGTGCTGCTTGGCTACAAGCGCATCGAACCGGATGCCTTGCCTGACGCCTACAACGATTCCACCTTCCACCTGGGCGGCACGAATGCGCGCGGCTACTACCTCGGTGGCGCGTATGCGCTCGACAAGAATACCTGGCTCAATGGCCGCTGGACGTCGAGCCGCGAAGTGTTCGGTTCGGCACTGTCGATCGACACCCTGCAAATCGAATTGAACGCGCGTTTTTAAGGAGCCATGATGTTGATATCCAACAAAATGCGCTTGCCGCTACTGCTGCTGAGCTTGCTGGCCGCCAGCACCGCCCAGGCGCAGGGACAGAAGGGGCAAAGCATGGAAGAGCGCTTGCGCGCCGAGTTGCGCAATGTCACGGCGCAGCTGCAGCAGACGCGCGGCGAGCTGGAATTGCTCAAAGCCAAGGGCGCGCCGGTCGCCACGGCCGCACCAGTCGCCGCGCCCGCCAGCGATGGCTTGAAGAAGGAACTGGCGCGCAGCCAGTCGCAACTGGCGCAGGAACGCGCGCAGCGGGAAAAACTGGCAGCCGAGCAACAGCGCGGCGCCGCCGCAGCGCAAGAGGCCAGCGCCAGTCTGGCGCAGTACCGCCAGGCCGGCGAACAGCTGGCCGCCACGGGCAAGCAGCTGGCAGCGGAGCGTGCGCGCCTGGACGGCGAAGTGGCGGCGCAGCGCGGCGCCCTGGCGCGCTGCGAGAGCAAGAATGCCCAGCTGTATGCGGCCGGGCAGGAAATCCTGCAAGCGTATGAAGGCCTCGACGTGCTGGACGTCATGAAGGCGCGCCAGCCGTTCGCCGCGCAAAGCAGGGTGAAACTCGAACAGATTGCCCAGCAGTACGGCGACCAGCTGTACCAGGGCCGCTTTGATGCGCGTCAAACCGACGCGGCAGCAACGCCGGCCGCCCCCGCGCCGGCCCCCCAATAATTTTACTTTTTGAAATGAATGGAATGACGATGGAAAACACGAACAGCTTGCTGACCACCCTGAATGCGGAACAAACGGCCGAGGCCATCAAGGCGGCCGGCTGCGCCGTCACCAGCATCGAGCACGACGGCGTCGTGCGCCTGCATAGCGCCAGCCATGGCATCGGCTTTCAGGTGCTGTGGGGTAACGAAGCTGCGCCGGGCCAGTACGCCGACCTGACCCTGAGCTGCCCGCTGCGCGTGCAGGGCGGCGACTTGCCGGCCGGCTTGCTGGCCGAATGGCACCGCAGCAAGCGCTTCGCCCGCGTGGCCCAGCATGGCGATTTCGTCGTGCTGGAAATGGATGTGCTGGTCGCCGGCGGCGTCAGCCGCGAGTACCTGAATATCAATCTGCAATTGTGGACGCAGATGATGGGCCAGTTTTTCTTGTTCTTGCGCAACTTTACCCCGGCCGATACGCGCACCGCACCGGTAGTCGAGGCCGCCAGCGTGGCCGAAGAAGAAACTGTGCCGGCCTGATAATCCCTCCACAGGCGGCGAAAAAAGGCCCATGACGGGCCTTTTTTGCCGTCAGCGAACCCCAAGTGTCGTATTAAATACTTATTTTTTAGGCATCGCGCATTAAAACTGCTCAAAGAGCGTGTGTGAATCAAGCCAGCAACGGCTGTATGGCGGATAATATTGCCTGTTGCCGATTTGGATACGACCTTTACACAAAAATGCGCCCCATGGATTTTACCCGCGACGAAACCAGTGAAACCCCAGTTGCCCCGGCCAGCGCGCCGGGAGCGCCTTTGCCGTACGCCGTCGCCACCTGGCTGCAGCGGGTGGAGGCTGCCGCCCATCCGAAGGCCGTGCTGACGATTGCCGAGCCCGATCCCAAACTCAACCAGCATCGCCTGATCTACGTGCTGGCGCCCACCAGCGGCGGCCGCCACGTGGCCCTGTGCCTGTACAAGGCGCGGCTGCGGCCGAATGGCGACGTGGCGGCGGCGTCTCCCATCAGCGAAATCTTTTCCCTGCTGTCGGCGCCGCCCACGTTTTTGACGCCGGCCGACGAAGACCTCGTGCGTTTCTTCGTGGCCATGCGCAGCGGACAGAATTCGCAGACGGGCAGCGCCACGGAGCCGAAGGGCAAGGTGGGCGCGGCCCTGCTGAAAATGCTGGCAGAGCAGGATAAATTGCTGTGGGCCAATTCCTGGGCCGACGTCGGCAATGGTCTCGTGTATCCATTGAAGGAAGGTCCCGTGCGTCCCGCCCGCCTGTTCTGGCGCGACGAGGGCAAGACCATGCGCCTGGGCTGGCAGGTGGACCCGCCGGAAGGCGCGAAGCACCATGGCGCCGACCAGATCGACTACATGCTGCCCACCGATCCGCCGTGGTATATCGACAATCTGTCGTGCGGCGTGCTGGAACTGAACCAGGGCGGCTCCGACATTTCCCTGGCCGACTTGCAGGCCCTGGTGGCGCAGGCGCCGCCGTTGAACGCGAACGACAAGGTGCGCGTGTCGCAGCTGCTGCTGGCGCAAGGCTTGCAGCATTTGATGCCGCTGCCGCAGCCGTTGCCGCAGCGCTTGCGCAAGGATGTGCCGGCGCAACCGGTCTTGCTGCTCGATAGCGCCATGCTGGCCGATGGCAGTGCGCAGCGCTGGAGCGACTTCGCCGTGCTGTCCTACGATTACGATGGCGAAAGGGTCTCGTTCGACCCGTCGCAGCGCGTGGTGCGGCAAGTGGGCGAGGTGACGGAAATTATCCAGAGAAACACGGTCGACGAAGCGCGCGCGCTGGCGACATTGGCCGAGCTGCAATTCAAGAAGCCCGGTTCCGCCCCCCTGAGCGGGCTGAAAGGCGCCTTGCTGCTGCCTTCCCAGGCGGAATGGCTGCGTTTTGCCGAGTCCGGCATCGATACCTTGCTGGCGCAGGGCTGGATCGTGGAAAAGACGGCCAAGTACCGCTACGACGTGAGCGACGTGGGCGACTGGTACGCGGAAATCGACGACCAGGACCCGGACAGCGGCAACGCCTGGTTCGAACTGGAACTGGGCATCGTCGTCAACCACGAGCGCGTGCCGCTGCTGCCCGTGCTGGTGCAGCTGATCCGCAACGCGCCCAACGATTTCAACCCGAAAGTCATCGAAGCGCATGCCGACGATGACCAGATGCTGGCGACCTTGCCGGACGGCACGCGCGTGGCCCTGCCGTGGGGCCGCGTGCGCCCGATTTTGAACACCCTGGGCGAACTGTATTTCGGCGACAAGATCAGGCATGCCGTGCGCATGTCGACGCTGGACGCGGCGCGCCTGGAAGAGCTGGCGCGGGGCCTGGAGATGCAGTGGACGGGCGGCGAGCAGCTGCGCGCCATGGGCCGCAAGCTGAGCCAGTTCGGTTCCGTGCAAAAAGTGGCGGCGCCGGCGGGCTTGCAGGCCACCCTGCGCGATTACCAGGCCGATGGCCTGGCGTGGATGCAATTCCTGCGCGACCATGACTTGGCGGGCATCCTGGCCGATGACATGGGCTTAGGTAAGACCGTGCAGACGCTGGCGCATATCCTCGTGGAAAAGGAAGCGGGCCGCCTCACGCATCCGGCCCTCGTTATCGCACCGACTAGCTTGATGGGCAACTGGCAGGACGAGGCGGCCAAGTTCGCGCCCAGCCTGAAGGTGTTGCTGCTGCAAGGCAAGGACCGCGCCCAGCAATTCGACCAGATCGATCAATGCGACCTGGTGCTGACCACGTACGCGCTGTTGCCGCGCGACGAGGAAACCTTGCGCGAGCATGATTTCCACCTGGTCATCCTCGACGAATCGCACTACATCAAGAATACGCGCAGCAAGGCGGCGCAAAGCGCGGGCCTGCTGCGCGCGCGCCACCGCCTGTGCCTGTCCGGCACGCCGCTGGAAAATCATCTGGGCGAACTGTGGTCGCAATTCCACTTCCTGCTGCCGGGCTTGCTGGGCGACGAGAAGACCTTCAATACCCAGTTCCGCCATCCGATCGAGCGCCAGGACGATCCGCTGCGCCGCATGCTGCTGAACCGCCGCATCAAGCCGTTCCTGCTGCGCCGCACGAAGGACAATGTCGCCAAGGAATTGCCGCCGAAGACGGAAATGGTGCGCAAGGTGGAGCTCACGGGACCGCAGCGCGACCTGTATGAAACCGTGCGTCTTGCGATGGATCAAAAAGTACGCGAAGAAATCGACAAGAAGGGCGTGGCGCGCAGCCAGATCGTCATCCTCGAAGCGCTGCTGAAACTGCGGCAAGTGTGCTGCGATCCGCGCCTCGTGAAATCCCTGCCGGCGAAGAAGCAGTCGGCCGGTTCGGCCAAGCTGCTCGACCTGATGCAGATGGTGGAAGACTTGCTCGACGAAGGGCGCAAGATCCTTGTCTTCTCGCAATTTACCAGCATGCTGGAGCTGATCGAGGAAGAGCTGGAATCGCGCGACATTCCCTACGCCTTGCTGACGGGCGAAACGAAGGACCGGGGCGCGCAAGTGGCGGCCTTCCAGCAGGGCGCCGTGCCGATCTTCCTGATCAGCCTGAAAGCGGGCGGCGTGGGCTTGAACCTGACGGCGGCCGACACGGTCATTCACTACGACCCGTGGTGGAATCCGGCGGCGGAAAACCAGGCCACGGACCGCGCCTGGCGCATCGGCCAGGACAAGCCCGTGTTCGTCTACAAATTGATCGCGAAGGGCACCCTGGAAGAAAAAATCCAGTTGCTGCAGCAAAAGAAATCGGAGCTGGCGCAATCGATCCTGGCCGAAGGCGAATCGCAGAAGATGGCCCTCACGCAGGAAGACTTGCAGCAGATTTTTGCTCCACTGGAAGATTAACGCAGCAGCACGCTTATACTTGGCGCATTCCATTCACGCCAGGTATAAAGCATGCTGCCCATTTTCCTCCTGCTGCTTGCCGGCGCCATCCTCATGGCGCTGCGTTTCGTCCAGTTGCGCCGCGCCCTGCTGCGCGCGCGCGCGGGCGAACAGCAGTTCCGCCTGCTGCTTGAACACGGCCGCGATGCCGCCTTTCTGCTCGACGCCGCTACCCTCGAATTACTCTACATCAGCCCCGCCGCGCAGCGCATGACCGGTTACGACCTGCCTGCCCTGCGCGCACACGCGGCGCAGCTGGCGGCGGATGTGCCGGCACGGCTGCAGCGCTGGCGCGATGGCGATACGAGCCGTTTGACCCTGCTGCGCGAAGCGGAATTGGCGCATGCCGACGGGCACCTGCTGGCGCTGGAAATCAGCTCAACCATCGTGCCTGCCGCGCAAGGGCGCGGCGTCACCGTGGCGGGCACGGTGCGCGACGTCAGCGCCGCCCAGGCCCAGGAAGCCGAGCGGGAAAAGGAGCAGAAGCGCTTTGCCTCGATGCTGTCGCATGAATTCCGCTCGCCGCTGGCCACCATCGACGGCGCCATCCAGCGCCTCGTCTCGACCTCCAGTGACGCCGACGAGGCCACGCGCAAGCGCTATGTGAAGATCCAGACGGCCGTCGACCGTTTGTTGGCCATGGTCGACGACTATCTGTCACCTGAACGCATGGCGGCCATCGGCCGCGAGCGGGCCGCCGACGGCATCGCGCCGCTGGCCTTGCTGCAGCAGGCAGCCGCCGGCGTGCCCGCCAGCCACCGCGTGCGGCTGGAACTCGACGAAGACTTGCCGGCCCGGCTGCGCTGCGACGTGCCCGGCATGGCCCTGTGCCTGAAAATCCTGCTGGACAACGCCGTCAAGTTCAGCCCGGCCGGCAGCAGCATCACCGTGGCGGGGCGGCGGGCCAGCGGCGGCGGCGTGGAGCTGTGCGTGCGCGACCAGGGTCCCGGCGTGCCGGAGGCGGAACTGGCGCATATCTTCGAAAAAAGTTTCCGTGGAACCCATGCCACGCATGCGGGCGCGGGCCTGGGACTGTACATGGCGCGCGCCGTCGTGGACGTGCATGGCGGGAGTTTGCAGGGGCATAATCTGCCCGAAGGCGGGGCAGTTTTCCGGATTTGGCTGCCGCTTCCTGTCTAGACAAGGAAAAGCCTTGCTTCCGCTGAAGTCAACCGTGATAATTCCTTGACGTAAACCTATCAGCCCGTCCATCATGGTGCAGAAGTGAATGGCATGGTTTGCCCACGGTTTGCTTACTAACAAAGAATGGCGTAGCAATGACGAAAATATTGATCGTCGAAGACAATCTGGACTACGCCGAAGACATGGCGGAATTCCTCGTTGAGCTCGAGCACGAAGTCCATATCACCAGCTCCGCTGGCGGCATGTGGACTGCATTGAGCCATGGTAATGTCGGCGTGGTGGTGCTGGACCTGGGCTTGCCCGATGAAGACGGCTTCAACGTCATTCCCCGCATGCGCCAGCTGTATCCGCAAATCGGCGTGCTGGTGCTGACGGGGCGTGTCGCCTTCGACAGCCGCATCCTCGGCTTGCGCCTGGGTGCCGACCACTATCTGACCAAGCCGATCAAGTTCCCCGAACTGGCCGCCCACATCGAGGCGCTCGACCGCCGCGTGGGGCCGCAAGACCCCGTGCCCGAGCCAGGCAAGTGGACTTTGAAAGTAAGCGCTCGCCAACTCGAGCTGATGGGCGCCGTGATCGCCCTGACGGAAAAGGAATTCAACTTCCTGCACTTGCTGACCATCAACACCCGTCCCGTGCCGCGCGACGTCATCGTGGCAGGCATGGGTGGCGAAGACCCCGATGCGGGCCGCCGCGTCGACATGCTCGTGTACCGGCTGCGCAAGAAAGCCAAGACGGGCCTGGGCCAGGACTTGCCGCTGCGCAGCGCGTATGGCGAGGGCTACAGCCTGTCGGCCAGTTTCAATCTGTCCTGATCGCGCATATTGCGCCGCCCGCGAGCGGGCGGCAGCATAAAAGGGACAGAGTCAACCGCTTTTTCCCGTATTTCAAATAAAACAGGGTCAGAGTCGCGTCTGCACTCCGGAGTGTGTAAAATCAAGGCCTTAGCCTTCATTTTACGACTTTTCCCATGGCCCGTTTGCCCCGCCTCATCATTCCCGCACTGCCCCATTACGTGATCCAGCGCGGCAGCAACCGCCAGCCCGTGTTCCAGGACGCGGCGGACTACGGGCAATTCCTGTCCTGGCTGAAAACGGGCGCGAAAATGTTCAAGGTGGCCATCCACGCCTATGTTTTATTGCCAGATCAATTACATTTATTGGCGACGCCAGCCGATGCGACGGGCCTGGGGCAGCTGATGCAGTGGCTGGGGCGCTATTACGTGCCGTATTTCAACCAGAAATACGGCCGCGAAGGGGCGTTGTGGCAGGGACGCTACAAAACCTCCGTCATCGATCCCGACAATTTCTTCCTTACTTGCTGCCGCTACCTGGAATGCGTGCCCGTGCAGACGGGCCTGGCGGGCCAGGCGCTCGATTACAGCTGGTCCAGCTATGCCCACCATGCGGGCGTGCGGCCCGATGCCGTGATCACCGACCATGCCTTGTACTGGGCGCTGGGCAATACGCCGTTCGACCGCGAGGCGGCCTATCTGCGCCTGTTCGAGCAAGGCCTGGGCAGCAGCCAGGTGAAAACCGTGGAACAGGCCGTGTTGAAGGGCTGGCCGCTGGGTTCCGACGCTTTCAAGCAGGCGCTGGAGCAGAAAATGCAGCGGCAAGTGCTGCCGGCCAAGCGGGGCCGTCCCCGCAAAATCGTCGCCGAGCCGGACGCCAATTGAAAAGCATTCGCATTTAAAACAAAAAATGGTTTCTTTCTGACGTTTTATTGAAATGGCTTCGACTATGTCCCTATTAAATTTTTAGAGCGACGGAATCGAATTTAATTCGACTCCGACCCTAATTATTCTAGTTGAGTTTTTTGTTGCGTTGCACTACTCTAGTTTTTCGATAGTCATATGCAGCGGAGAAGCCCATGAAAGCGCAAGGCCTGTACGACCCAGCCAATGAACACGATGCCTGCGGCGTCGGTTTCGTCGCCCATATCAAGGGCAACAAGACCCATTCGATCGTCGAGCAGGGTTTGCTGATTCTGAAAAACCTCGATCACCGGGGCGCCGTGGGCGCCGATGCGCTGATGGGCGATGGCGCCGGCATCCTGATCCAGATTCCCGACCAGTACTACCGCGAAGAAATGGCCAAGCAGGGCGTGGAATTGCCGCCGCCTGGCGAATACGGCGTGGGCATGGTCTTCCTGCCGAAGGAACACGCCTCGCGCATCGCTTGCGAACAGGAAATCGAACGGGCCGTGCGCATCGAGGGCCAGGTCGTGCTGGGCTGGCGCAACGTGCCCATCGATACGGACATGCCGATGTCGCCCACCGTGCGCGCCAAGGAACCCGTCATCCGCCAGATCTTCATCGGCCGCGGCCCGGACATCATGGTCACCGACGCGCTCGAGCGCAAACTGTATGTGATCCGCAAATCGTCGGGCCACGCCATCCAGGCCTTGAAACTGCTGCACGGCAAGGAATTCTTCGTGCCGTCGATGTCGGCCCGCACGATTGTCTATAAAGGCTTGCTGCTGGCCGACCAGGTGGGCGTGTACTACAAGGACTTGCAGGACGCGCGCTGCATCTCGGCCCTGGCCCTGGTGCACCAGCGTTTCTCGACGAATACTTTCCCGGAATGGCCGCTGGCCCACCCCTACCGTTTGATCGCGCACAATGGCGAGATCAACACGGTGAAAGGCAACTTCAACTGGATGCGCGCGCGCGAAGGCGTGATGAAGTCGGCCGTGCTGGGCGACGACCTGCAGAAACTGTTCCCGCTGATCTATGAAGGCCAGTCCGACACGGCATGCTTCGACAATGCGCTGGAGCTGCTGCTGATGGCCGGCTACCCGATCGCCCAGGCGATGATGATGATGATTCCGGAAGCGTGGGAAAACCACACGACGATGGATGACAACCGCCGCGCCTTCTATGAATACCACGCGGCCATGATGGAACCGTGGGACGGCCCCGCCGCCATGGCATTCACGGATGGCCGCCACATTGGCGGCACCCTGGACCGCAACGGTTTGCGTCCGGCCCGCTACATCGTCACGGACGACGACCTGGTGGTGATGGCGTCGGAATCGGGCGTATTGCCGATTCCCGAGTCGAAAATCATCCAGAAATGGCGCTTGCAGCCCGGTAAAATGTTCCTGATCGACCTGGAAGCGGGCCGCATCATCGACGACCAGGAACTGAAAAACACCTACGCCAACGCCAAGCCCTATAAAGCGTGGATCAACTCGGTGCGCATCAAGCTCGACGAGATCAAGCTGGCCGAAGGACAAGCGAAACAGGACCGCGCCCAGGGCGAAAAAGCCCAGCCGTCGCTGCTGGACCGCCAGCAGGCGTTCGGCTATACGCAGGAAGACTTGAAATTCCTCATGGCGCCGATGGCCGTGGCCGGCGAAGAGGCGACGGGTTCGATGGGCAATGACTCGCCGCTGGCCGTCATGTCGAACAAGCTCAAGCCGCTGTATAACTACTTCAAGCAATTGTTCGCGCAAGTGACGAACCCGCCGATCGATCCGATCCGCGAAGCGATGGTGATGTCGCTCGTGTCCTTCATCGGCCCGAAACCGAACTTGCTCGATACCAATAACGTCAACCCGCCGATGCGCCTGGAAGTGGCGCAGCCCGTGCTGGGCTTTGACGACATGGCGCGTCTGCGCAACATCAGCGCCCACACGGGCGGCAAGTTCAAGTCGTACGAACTGGACATCTGCTACCCGCTGGCCTGGGGCAAGGAAGGCGTGGAAGCGTGCCTGGCCTCGCTGTGCGCGGAAGCCGTCGACGCCGTGAAATCCGGCCACAACATTTTGATCGTCTCGGACCGCGCCATTTGCGCCGACCAGGTGGCGATCCCCGCGCTGCTGGCCACCTCCACCGTGCACCAGCACCTGGTGAGCAAGGGTTTGCGCGCCTCCACCGGCCTCGTCGTGGAAACGGGTTCGGCCCGCGAAACGCACCACTTCGCCTTGCTGGCCGGCTATGGCGCGGAAGCCGTCCACCCGTACCTGGCCATGGAAACCCTGGCCGAGATGGCGCACGGTTTGCCCGGCGACTTGTCGGCGGACAAAGCCATCTACAATTACACCAAGGCAGTGGGCAAAGGCTTGATGAAAGTCATGTCGAAGATGGGCATTTCCACGTATATGTCCTACTGCGGCGCGCAAATCTTCGAAGCCATCGGCTTGAACAAGTCGCTGGTGGACAAGTACTTCAAGGGCACGGCATCGAACGTGGAAGGCATCGGCGTGTTTGAAGTGGCGGAAGAAGCGCTGCGCCTGCACGCGCTGGCTTTCGGCAACGATCCCGTGCTGGCTGACAAGCTCGACGCGGGCGGCGAATACGCATTCCGCGTGCGCGGCGAAGACCATATGTGGACGCCGGACGCGATTGCCAAGCTGCAGCACTCCACGCGCAGCAACAATTTCTCCAGCTATAAGGAGTATGCGCAAATCATCAACGACCAGAGCCGTCGCCACCTGACCCTGCGCGGTCTGTTCGAGTTCAAGCTCGACCCGATCAAGGCCATCCCGCTCGACGAAGTGGAACCGGCCAAGGAAATCGTCAAGCGTTTCGCCACGGGCGCCATGTCGCTCGGCTCCATCAGCACGGAAGCGCACGCCACGCTGGCCGTGGCCATGAACCGCATCGGCGGCAAGTCGAACACGGGCGAGGGCGGCGAAGATCCGAACCGCTACACGCAGGAATTGAAGGGTATCCCGATCCGCCAGGGCGACACCATGGCGTCGGTGGTGGGCGCCGAGCAGATCGTCGTCGACATTCCGCTGCAGGAAGGCGATTCCATGCGCTCGCGCATCAAGCAGGTGGCGTCGGGACGTTTCGGCGTCACGGCCGCCTACCTGAACTCGGCCGACCAGATCCAGATCAAGATGGCGCAGGGCGCCAAACCGGGCGAGGGCGGCCAGTTGCCGGGCCATAAGGTGTCCGAATACATCGCCAGCCTGCGCTTTTCCGTGCCGGGCGTGGGCCTGATTTCGCCGCCGCCGCACCACGACATTTATTCCATCGAAGACCTGGCGCAGCTGATCCATGACTTGAAGAACGCCAATCCGCGCGCGTCGATTTCCGTGAAGCTGGTGTCGGAAGTGGGCATCGGCACGGTCGCCGCCGGCGTCACCAAGGCCAAGGCCGACCACGTGGTCGTCGCCGGCCATGACGGCGGCACGGGCGCTTCGCCATTGTCGTCCGTAAAACATGCGGGCACGCCGTGGGAGTTGGGCCTTGCTGAAACGCAACAAACCCTGGTCTTGAACGGCTTGCGCAGCCGCATCCGCGTGCAGGCCGACGGCCAGATGAAGACGGGCCGCGACGTGGTCATCGCCGCCTTGCTGGGCGCCGACGAGATCGGTTTCGCCACGGCGCCGCTGGTGGTCGAGGGCTGCATCATGATGCGCAAATGCCACTTGAACACGTGCCCTGTGGGCGTGGCCACGCAAGATCCGGTCCTGCGTGCCAAGTTCTCTGGCAAACCCGAGTATGTCGTCAATTACTTCTTCTTCGTGGCCGAAGAAGCCCGTCAATTGATGGCGCAGCTGGGCATCCGCACGTATGACGAACTGATCGGCCGCGTGGACTTGCTCGACAAATCGAAGGCGATTGCGCACTGGAAGGCGCAGGGGCTGGACTTCTCGTCCATCTTCTACAAGCCGGAAACCCCGGATGGCCAGGCTTGCCGCCACGTGGAATTCCAGGACCATGCGCTGGAAAAGGCGCTCGACCACAAGCTGATCGCGCAAGCGCGCGCGGCGCTGGAAAAGGGCGAACGCGTCTCCTTCATCTCGCCCGTGCGCAACCTGAACCGCACAGTGGGCACCATGCTGTCCGGCGAAGTGGCGAAGAAATACGGCCACGCCGGCTTGCCGGACGACACCATCCACATCCAGCTGCAAGGCACGGCGGGCCAGTCGGCCTGCGCCTTCCTGGCGCACGGCATTACGATCGACCTGGTGGGCGAGGGCAACGATTACGTGGGTAAAGGATTGTCGGGCGGGCGCATCATCGTGCGGCCGAATACGGAATTCCGTGGCTGGGCCGTGGACAACATCATCATCGGCAACACGGTGCTGTACGGCGCCATTGCCGGCGAAGCCTTCTTCAACGGCGTGGCCGGCGAACGCTTTGCCGTGCGCAACTCGGGCGCCACCACGGTGGTCGAGGGCCTGGGCGACCATGGCTGCGAATACATGACGGGCGGCACGGTGGTGGTGCTGGGCAACACGGGACGCAACTTCGCGGCCGGCATGTCGGGCGGCATCGCCTATGTGTATGACCCGGCGGGCGACTTTGCCAGCAAGTGCAACACGGCCATGGTCAGCCTGGACAAGGTCGTGTCGGCGGCGGAACAGCATCTGGACCGCGATGCCTGGCATACGCAGCACCGCGATGGCGTGCCGGAAGCGGACGAAGTCATCCTCAAGCGCCTGATCGAGCGTCACTTCAAGCACACGGGCAGCACCCGCGCCCGCGTCCTGCTCGACGACTGGGCCGCGGCGCGCGGCAAGTTCGTGAAAGTCTTCCCGAACGAATACAAGCGCGCACTGATCGAAATGGCGGCTGACGCCGCCATGGAAGTGCAAGCCGTCGCCGCCTGAGCCAGCTAAGCTCATTGCCAAATGAATGACCAGGGAGCGGCCTAGCCGCTCCCCGCCAGCCAAATACAAAGGAAACATCGTGGGTAAAATTACCGGCTTCATGGAATTCAAGCGCCAGGACGAACACTATCTGGAGCCTGCCGCGCGTCTGAAGAACTACAAGGAATTCGTGCTGCACCTGTCGGACGCGCAAGCGACCGTGCAGGGTGCGCGCTGCATGGATTGCGGCATCCCCTTCTGCACCACGGGTTGTCCCGTGAATAACATCATTCCCGACTGGAATGACCTGGTGTACCGCGGCGCCTACCGCGAAGCGCTCGACATCTTGCATTCGACGAATAACTTCCCGGAGTTTACGGGCCGCATCTGCCCGGCGCCGTGCGAGTCGGCCTGCACCCTGGGCATCCATGAAGATCCGGTCGGCATCAAGTCCATCGAACATAAAATCATCGACATGGGCTGGGAGCACGGCTGGGTCACGCCGCAGCCGGCGGGTTTTAGCACCGGCAAGAAAGTCGCCATCGTCGGTTCCGGCCCTGCCGGCCTGGCGGCGGCGCAGCAGCTGGCGCGCGCCGGCCATGCCGTCACCGTGTTCGAGAAGAGCGACCGGGTCGGTGGTTTGTTGCGTTATGGCATCCCCGACTTCAAGATGGAAAAGTCGCACATCGACCTGCGCGTAAAACAGATGGAAGCCGAAGGCGTGGTCTTCCGCACCAGCGTGCTGGTCGGCAAGGATTTCCCTGCGCATGTAAACAACTGGGCCAAGGAAACCATTTTCCCGGAAGACCTGGAAAAAGAATTCGACGCCGTCATCATGGCCGGCGGCGCCGAGCAGCCGCGCGACTTGCCCGTGCCGGGCCGCGAGCTGAAAGGCGTGCATTTCGCCATGGATTTCCTGCCGCTGCAAAACAAGGTCAACGCGGGCGACAAGCTCAAGGACCAGATCAAGGCCACGGGCAAGCATGTGGTGGTGATCGGCGGCGGCGACACGGGTTCCGACTGCGTCGGCACCTCGAACCGCCATGGCGCCGCCTCCGTGGCCCAGTTCGAACTGATGCCGCAGCCGCCGGAACAGGAAAACAAGCCGCTGGTCTGGCCGTACTGGCCGACCAAGCTGCGCACCTCGTCCTCGCACGAGGAAGGCTGCGAGCGCGACTGGGCCGTGGCCACCAAGCGTTTCGAAGGCAAGGGCGGCAAGGTGGAAAAGCTGATCGCCTGCCGCGTCGAGTGGAAAGACGGCAAGATGAGCGAAGTGCCGAACTCGGAATTCGAGATGAAGGCCGACCTGGTCTTCCTGGCCATGGGTTTTGTTTCCCCCGTGCAACAAGTGCTGGAAGCGTTTGGCGTCGATACGGATGCGCGCGGCAATGTCAAGGCGACAACAGATGGCGCCGGCTGCTACCAGACCTCGGTGCCGAAAGTCTTTGCGGCCGGCGACATGCGCCGTGGCCAGTCGCTGGTGGTGTGGGCCATCCGCGAAGGGCGCCAGTGCGCGCGTGCCGTCGATGAGTTCCTGATGGGGGCATCGCTGCTGCCGCGCTAAAAAACGAGCAATTGTTCGTTTTTTGACAGGGCCACGGCGCGGAGCGCGCCGTGGCCTTTCTTATTTTTACTTGTCAAGTCGACAGCCGTGAGTGCCATCGGATGGGTGCGCGATGCGCAGGTCAAATTTCCACTACAATATCTGACTTTCGATTCATTAGTGTTGTATTCTTCCCCTTTACGGGGCTGTCCCAAGGGGTGTCTCAGCAGAGGTTGGCGTTTCTGCACTACAATACGCCATTAAAATAGTGAGCTTCGTCGTGCCAAATCTTGTTGAGATCCGTGATTTACACTTTGCCTATGGAGAACGTTCGATTTTATCGGGCCTTCAAATGGATTTCCCACGTGGAAAAGTTGTGGCCGTCATGGGTGGCTCCGGCAGTGGCAAGACGACCGTACTGCGCCTGATCGGCGGGCAGCTGCGTCCCAGTTCCGGTTCCGTGAATGTGGACGGCCAGATCGTGCATACGCTGGGCACCGACGAGCTGTATCAGTTGCGCCGCAAGATGGGCATGCTGTTCCAGCACGGCGCGCTGTTTACGGACTTGACGGCGTTCGAGAACGTGGCCTTCCCCCTGCGCGAACACACGGACTTGAATGAAGAGCTGATCCGCACCCTGGTGCTGATGAAGCTGCACGCCGTGGGACTGCGCAATGCGGCGCAATTGAAGCCGGCCGAGATCTCGGGCGGCATGGGCCGCCGCGTCGCGCTGGCGCGCGCCATCGCGCTCGACCCCGAACTGATCATGTACGACGAGCCGTTCGCCGGCCTGGACCCGATTTCCATGGGCGTGACGGCCAATTTGATCCGCAATCTGAACGATGCGCTGGGCTCCACGTCTATCCTGGTATCGCACGATGTGAAGGAGTGTTTCGCCATCGCTGATTACGTCTATTTTCTGTCATCGGGCAAGATCGTGGCGCACGGCACGCCGGCCGAGATGGCCGTGTCGACGCATCCGTACGTCAAGCAGTTCGTCAATGCCGAGGCCGATGGCCCCGTACCGTTCCATTATCCGGGCAAGTCGCTGGCCGACGACCTGGGTCTGCACGCGGGGGGCGGCCGATGATCGCGCGTTTCCTGGCGGCGATCGGAGCATGGTTGCGCAATGCGGTACAAGACCTCGGCTTTGCCGTGCGTTCGTTCTTTATCATCATCGCCTCGTCGGGCGGCCTGTGGCGCCGTCCGCGCCTGGTGATCGAGCAACTGTTTTTTATCGGTAACCGCTCGCTGGTGATTACCGCCGTCTCCGGCCTGTTTGTCGGCATGGTGCTGGGTTTGCAAGGTTATTACACCTTGACCACGTATGGCGCCGAGCAGTCGCTGGGCTTGCTGGTGGCGCTGTCGCTGACGCGCGAACTGGGCCCCGTCGTGACGGCGCTGCTGTTCGCCGGCCGCGCCGGCACCTCGCTGACGGCGGAAATCGGCCTGATGAAGGCGGGCGAGCAATTGTCGGCCATGGAAATGATGGCCGTGAACCCGATCCAGCGCGTGCTGGCGCCCCGTTTCTGGGCCGGCGTGATCGCCATGCCTATCCTGGGCGCCATCTTCACGGCCGTCGGCATCATCGGCAGCTACCTGGTCGGCGTGGTGCTGATCGGCGTCGATGAAGGCTCGTTCTGGTCGCAGATGCAAGGCGGCGTGGATGTCTGGAAAGAGGTCGGCAACGGCACCATCAAGAGCCTGGTGTTCGGCATCGCGGTGACCTTCATCGCGCTGTTCCAGGGTTACCAGGCGCAGCCGACGCCGGAAGACGTCTCCGGCGCCACCACGCGCACGGTGGTGATTTCGTCGTTGATGGTGTGGTGGCTCGATTTCATGATGACAGCGTTGATGTTTAGCAAGTAATTGCTCATCAGCGACAAACAGCGGGCCTGGGCAGGATATTGCGCAGGCGGCAACAAGTAAAAATTATTTAGGATTGTTTATGCAACGTAAATCTTTGGATGTCTGGGTCGGCTTGTTCGTCTTGCTCGGTGTAGCGGCATTGATGTTTCTGGCGCTCAAGGCCGGCAATATGAGCTCGCTGTCTTTCAGCAAGACGTATACCATTACGGCCAAGTTCGACAATATTGGCGGGCTCAAGCCGCAGGCGCCCGTCAAGGGCGCTGGCGTGGTGGTGGGGCGCGTGGCGGAGATCCGCTTTGACGACAAGACCTACCAGGCGCTGGTGAAACTCGACATCGAAGATGGCTACAAATTTCCGAAAGACAGCTCGGCCAAGATTCTGACGGCCGGTTTGCTGGGTGAGCAATATATCGGCCTGGAAGCAGGCGGCGATCTGGCGAACCTGGCAGAGGGCGACAAGATCGCCCGTACTCAATCGGCCACAGTGCTGGAAGACCTGATCAATCAGTTCATCTACAGCAAGGCAGCGGAAGGAAAGGACAGCAAATGAGCGAGTCGACCAAGCAATCCCAAGGCAGCCTGGCGCGTATCGGCCTGGCCCTGGCCATCGCCGCCAGCGTGAGCGCTTGCGCCACCGGCACCAATCCGCGCGACCCGCTCGAGGGTTACAACCGCGCGATGTTCAAGTTCAACGATACCGTCGACCAGGTGGCCCTGAAACCGGTCGCCACGGCCTACAAGACGGTCACGCCATCGTTCGTGCAAACGGGCGTGGGCAACTTCTTCGGCAACTTGTCCGACGTGTGGAGCGCCGTGAACAACTTGCTGCAAGGCAAGGGCGAAGCGGGCTTGCAGGACGTCGTGCGCGTCAGCATGAACTCGACCTTCGGCATCTTCGGCCTGATCGACATCGCCTCGCAGGCCGGCATTCCCAAGCACAGCGAAGACTTTGGCCAGACCCTGGGCTGGTATGGCGTGCAGCCTGGTCCGTACGTGATGCTGCCGCTGCTGGGCCCATCGACCGTGCGCGACACGGTAGCCCTGCCGCTCGATATCACGGGCGACCCATGGCGCTACAAGGATCCTGTCTCGGTGCGCAATATCGGCACGGTGACGCGCGTGGTCGACAAGCGCGCCGCGCTGCTCGACGCGACCAACTTGATGGAAGCGGCCGCGCTGGACCGTTATGAATTCATCCGCGACGGCTTCCTGCAAGCGCGCGAAAGCAAGGTCTTCGATGGCGATACGGACCGCCGCGACCGCAAAGTGCCAAAAAACGACACCAGCGATTACGAGCCGGAGTACGAAGCCAAACCGCAGCCTGCCAATGACGCGCCTGCGGCCACGGCCGCCGCCGAGGTGGCGCCAGCGGACCTCGTAACATCTGGTAGCAATACCGTTGCCTCCGAGGCCAGGCCTCAGGAGTAAACTCCGGTACAAGAACACCACGGCTGCGATCAACGCCAGCCGGTGCATAGCAACACCATGAAAGGTAGAACCATGAAATTGATGAAACAACTGCTGGCGATGGCGACCATCGCCTTTGCCACCGCGGCCCAGGCCGCACCCGCTGCCGAAGCGCCGGATGCCCTGGTCAAACGTATCAGCCAGGACGTGATCGACACGGCCAAGGCCGACAAGGCCATCCAGGCGGGCGATATCAAGCGCGTTACCGAATTGGTGGAAAGCAAGATCTTGCCGTACGTGGATTTCCAGCGCATGACCTCGCTGGCCGCCGGCCGCCACTGGCGCGACGCTACGCCCGACCAGCAAAAGCAGCTGGCCGCGGAATTCCGCACCTTGCTGATCTACACGTATTCGGGCGCCTTGTCGCAGATCAAGAACGAAACCGTGGAATTCAAGCCGCTGCGCGCCGACCCGGCCGACACGGAAGTGGAAGTGCGCTCGCAAGTGAATGTGGCGCGCGGCGAACCCGTGCCCCTGAACTACCGCGTGGCGAAAACCCCGTCCGGCTGGAAGATCTATGACATCAACGTGCTGGGCGCGTGGCTGGTGGAAACGTACAAAAGCAGCTTCGCCAGCGAGATCAGCAAGGGCGGCATTGATGGCCTGATCAAGACCTTGCAGGCAAAAAACAAGGCCCTGGCCAGCCGTCCCGCCGCCAAAGCCAAATAATCGGCTATCATATAGCTCCTGACCCAGCTCCAGACCAGCGCAGCCCGACGCCATGCCCGACTCTCTCGACACCTTGCAGTCCCTGACTTCCCTGACCGTGCACAATGCCACTTCGGCCTTGGAGCAGGGTCTGGACGCCATCCGCTCGGGTCAGACGAAGTTCGACTTGCGCAACGTCAAGGCCGTCGATTCGGCCGCCGTTTCCGTCATGCTGACGTGGCAGCGCGCCGCGCAGGAAGCGGGCGGCGTGCTGGAGCTGAAAAACCTGCCGAACAACCTGAAAAACCTCACCAAGCTGTATGGCGTCTGCTCGCTCGTGTCGAGCACCCTGACGGCCGACGACTGCGCCAGCGCCGGCGGCCACGCCGAGCGCAGCCCGTCCGACCTGCATCATCATTGATCCTGTCCCACTCCCCGCATCAGCAGTAGCTTTCAAGCCGGCAGGCCAGCAGCGCCGCCGGATTGATCTCCAAGTGTTCCACGAAGTTTCCAACTATAATTGACTGTTGCGCCACCCTCCACGGAAGGGGCGCCCTGCGCCGGCCTGCCAGCCTGGCTTTCCCCGGCAGCCGGCGCATCACACCAGACGCATTACACTTGAAACAAGCACATGACCGCAATTCAAATCACGAATGTAGAAAAGAGCTATAAATCGCTCAAGGCGCTGGGCGGCGTGTCGCTGGCCATCGAGGAAGGCGAGTTTTTCGGCCTGCTCGGCCCGAATGGCGCCGGCAAGACCACCCTCATTTCCATCATCGCCGGCCTGATACGCCCCGACGCGGGCACCGTCAAGATCCATGGCCACGACGTGGTCACGGACTTCCGCAACGCGCGCCGCAACCTGGGCGTGGTGCCGCAGGAGCTGGTGTTCGACCCGTTCTTCACTGTGCGCGAAACCCTGCGCCTGCAGTCCGGCTATTTCGGCCTGCCGAACAACGACAAGTGGATCGACGAGGTCATGGAAAACCTCGACCTGACCGGCAAGGCCGACACCAATATGCGCGCGCTGTCCGGCGGCATGAAGCGCCGCGTGCTGGTGGCCCAGGCGCTGGTGCACAAGCCGCCCGTCATCGTGCTCGATGAGCCGACGGCCGGCGTCGACGTGGAACTGCGCCAGACCCTGTGGAAGTTCATCTCGCGCCTGAACCGCGAAGGCGGCCACACGGTGGTGCTGACCACGCACTACCTGGAAGAGGCGCAAGCCATGTGCCAGCGCGTGGCCATGCTGAAGACGGGCAAGGTGGTGGCGCTCGACACCATGTCGGCCCTGATCCGCCGCATCGCCGGCTCGCAGCTGCAGCTGCACCTGAAACACGGCGCCTTGCCGGCCGACCTGCGGCACCTGGTGCTGCACCCGGAAGAACAGCAGGCGCCGAACAAATTCAGCCTGCGCGTCAACGAATACAGCGAAGTCGAGAAAATCCTCGCCCGCCTGCGCGAGGCGGGCGTCGACATCGATGAAATGCAATTGCAACAAGCCGACCTGGAAGATATCTTCTTGCAGATCATGGATAAAGGTACCGTATGATTTCGACAGGATTTCGCACCCTCGTCTACAAAGAGACGCTGCGCTTCTGGAAAGTGGCGACGCAAACCGTGGCCGCGCCCGTGCTCACGTCGATGCTGTACCTGCTGGTGTTCGGCCATGTGCTCGACGGCCGCGTCGAGCCCAGCCCCGGCGTCAGCTACACGGCCTTCCTGATTCCCGGCCTGGTGATGATGAGCGTGCTGCAAAACGCGTTTGCCAACTCCTCGTCCTCGCTGATCCAGTCGAAGATCACGGGCAACCTGGTGTTCGTGCTGCTCACGCCTTTGTCGCACTGGGAAATCTTTTCGGCGTATGTACTCGCTTCCGTCGCGCGCGGCCTGGCCGTGGGCTTTGGCGTGTTTGCCATCACCTGCTGGTTCGCCGACCTGTCGTTTGTCGCGCCCCTGTGGATCGTCATTTTCGCGTTTCTCGGCGCCGCCATGCTGGGCACCATGGGCCTGATCGCCGGCATCTGGGCCGAAAAATTCGACCAGCTGGCCGCCTTCCAGAATTTCCTGATCATGCCGGCCACCTTCTTGTCGGGCGTGTTCTATTCGATCCACTCGCTGCCCGCCTTCTGGCAGACGGTATCGCACCTGAACCCTTTCTTTTACATGATCGACGGCTTCCGCTACGGCTTCTTCGGCACGTCCGACGTCAGCCCATGGCTCAGCCTTTCCATCGTCGCCGGCTTCCTCGTGATCCTGGCGCTGGCATCGATCCGCCTGCTGAAAAGCGGCTACAGACTGCGACACTAATTGCGCCATTGATTGCGGCACATCACATCACTACATTATTCAATATCAAGGACTTATCGTGACCACCACTCCAGAACTGATCCACGGCTACCTGTCGGCCGGCCTCGAATGCACGCACCTCGAAGTGGAGGGCGATGGCCAGCACTTCCAGGCCGTGATCGTTTCGCCCGCGTTTGCCGGCAAGCGCCTGATCCAGCGTCACCAGATCGTCTACGCGGCGCTGGGCGACCGCATGCGCGAGGAAATCCACGCGCTGTCGATGAAAACCCTGACACCTGAAGAATTCCAAGGATAAGCACATGGACAAGCTCCTCATCAACGGCGGCAACCGCCTGAACGGCGACATCGCCATCTCCGGCGCGAAGAACGCCGCCCTGCCCATCCTGTGCGCGGGCCTGCTGACCGCGGGCGACCTGGACCTGACCAACGTGCCGCATTTGCACGACGTGGCCACCATGCTCAAATTGCTGGGCCAGACGGGCCTGAAAGTGCAGCAGGACGGCGACCGCGTGGTCTTGAATGGCAGCGCCATCGACACCCTGGAAGCGCCGTATGAACTGGTGAAGACCATGCGCGCCTCGATCCTCGTGCTGGGCCCCATGCTGGCGCGCTTCGGCGAAGCCAAGGTGTCCTTGCCGGGCGGCTGCGCCATCGGTTCGCGCCCCGTCGACCAGCACATCAAGGGCCTGGAAGCGCTGGGCGCCGAGATCCGCATCGAAGCGGGCTACATCTACGCCAAGTGCGCCAAGCTGAAAGGCGCGCGCATCGTCACCGACATGATCACCGTCACCGGCACCGAGAACCTCTTGATGGCCGCGACCCTGGCCGAAGGCGAGACCATCCTGGAAAACGCCGCCTGCGAACCGGAAGTGACCGACCTGGCGCACCTGCTGGTGGCCATGGGCGCGAAGATCGACGGCATCGGCACCAGCCGCCTGGTGATCCAGGGCGTCGACGCCCTGCACGGCGCCTCGCACGCGGTGATCGCCGACCGTATCGAAACGGGTACCTTCCTGTGCGCCGTGGCGGCCACCGGCGGCGACATCACCCTGCGCAACGTGCGCACCGATATTCTCGACGCGGCGCTCGACAAGCTGCGCGCCATGGGCCTGACGATGACCTTCGGCGCCGACTGGATCCGCGCCGAAATGTCGGCCCGTCCGAACCCCGTCAGCTTCCGCACCACGGAATACCCGGGCTTCCCGACCGACATGCAGGCGCAGTTCATGGCCGTGAATACGATCGCGAATGGCGCCAGCCGCGTCACCGAGACGATTTTCGAGAACCGCTTCATGCACGTGCAGGAAATGAACCGCCTGGGCGCCGATATCACCATCGAGGGCAACACGGCCATCATCGCCGGCGTCAAGCAGCTGCGCGGCGCGCCCGTGATGGCGACCGACCTGCGCGCCTCGGCGTCGCTGGTGATCGCGGCCCTGGCGGCCGACGGCGAAACGCTGATCGACCGCATCTATCACCTCGACCGCGGCTACGACCGCATGGAAGTCAAATTGTCGGCCGTCGGCGCGAACATCGTACGTATTAAATAACAAGGAACGAGCATGAACGGATCGAACAACGGCGACAGCTCCCAGCTGATCCTGGCGCTGTCAAAAGGCCGCATTTTTGAGGACACCATGCCGCTGCTGGAAGCGGCCGGCATCAAGGTGCTGGAAAACCCGGAGACCTCGCGCAAGCTGATTTTGGCCACCAACGATCCGAACGTGCGCGTCATCATCGTGCGCGCCAGCGACGTGCCGACCTATGTGCAGTACGGCGCGGCCGATTTCGGCGTGGCGGGCAAGGACGTGCTGCTGGAACACGGCGGCGAAGGCCTGTACCAGCCGATCGACCTGAATATCGCCTCCTGCCGCATGTCGGTGGCGGTGCAGGCCGGCTTCGACTACGAAAAGGCCGTGCACCAGGGCGCGCGCTTGCGCGTGGCCACCAAATTCGTGCACACGGCGCGCGAGCATTTCGCCGCCAAGGGCGTGCACGTCGACCTGATCAAGCTGTATGGCTCGATGGAGCTGGCGCCTTTGGTCGGCCTGTCCGACGCCATCGTCGACCTGGTCAGCACGGGCAGCACCTTGCGCGCGAACAACCTCGTCGAGGTCGAGCACATCATGGAAATTTCATCGCGCTTGGTGGTCAACCAGGCGGCATTAAAGCTCAAGCGCGAGCGCTTGCAGCCGATTATCGAGGCATTTGAGCGCGCTTCGCAAACTGCCTCGCAAGCCTAGACAACACATTCAGTAGCAGAAAGCCGATTATGCCGATACAGATACGCAAGCTCGATTCAAGCCAGGATGGTTTCCAACAATCGCTCGATACGCTGCTGGCGTTCGAGGCGGGCACCGATGCAGCGATTGAAACGTCGGTCGCAAAAATCCTGGCCGACGTGAAAACGCGCGGCGATGCCGCCGTACTGGAATACACCAACCGTTTCGACCGCATCCCGCATGGCGGCGCGGCGGAAATGGCGGCGTTTGATATTTCGCAAGCCGAACTGCAGGCGGCCCTGAACGGCTTGCCGTCGGCGCAGCGCGAGGCGCTGCAGATCGCCGCCCAGCGCATCCGCGCCTTCCACGAACGCCAGCGCGAGGAATTGCGCGGTTTTAGCTACACCGAGCCCGATGGCACGGTGCTGGGGCAAAAGATCACGCCGCTGGACCGCGTCGGCATCTACGTCCCGGGCGGCAAGGCGGCGTATCCGTCGTCCGTGCTGATGAACGCGATTCCCGCGCACGTGGCGGGCGTGGGCGAAATCACCATGGTGGTGCCGACACCGGACGGCGTGAAAAACCAGATGGTGCTGGCCGCTGCCGCGATCGCCGGCGTGACGCGCGTGATCACCATCGGCGGCGCGCAAGCCGTCGGCGCGCTGGCCTATGGCACGCAGACGATCGCCGCCGTGGATAAAATCGTCGGCCCCGGCAACGCCTATGTGGCCGCCGCCAAGCGCCGCGTATTCGGCATCGTCGGCATCGACATGATCGCGGGGCCTTCCGAAATCCTCGTGCTGTGCGACGGCACGACGGACCCCGACTGGGTTGCGATGGACCTGTTTTCGCAAGCCGAGCACGACGAACTGGCGCAGGCCATTTTGCTGTGCCCCGACGCAGACTACATCGCGAAAGTCGAGGAGAGCATCGCCAGGCTGCTGCCGACGATGCCGCGCCAGGCCACCATCAGCACCTCGCTGGCCGACCGCGGCGCGCTGATCAAGGTGCGCAGCATGGCAGAGGCGTGCGAAATCGCCAACAGCATCGCGGCCGAGCACCTGGAAATCTCGGCGGACAACCCGCAGCAGTGGGCCGAGCAGATCCGCCACGCGGGCGCCATGTTCCTGGGCCGTTTTTCGTCCGAATCGCTGGGCGACTATTGCTGCGGTCCCAATCACGTGCTGCCGACCTCGCGCACGGCACGCTTTTCGTCGCCGCTGGGCGTGTACGACTTCCAGAAGCGCTCGTCCATCATCCACGTCAGCGAAGCGGGCGCGCAAACTCTGGGCCGTGTCGCCGCCACCCTGGCGTATGGCGAAGGCTTGCAGGCGCACGCGCGCAGCGCCGAACTGCGTCTGAAGCCGCAGCCATGACGACGATGGCGGACCAGCCGGACTGGGTCAACCGGGTCTATTGCGAAGATGCGCTGGCAGGCCTGGCGCGCATTCCCGATGGCTCCGTGGACCTGATCCTGACGGACCCGCCGTACAACCTGGGCAAGGATTACGGCAATGCCTCGGACCAGCAGTCGGTGGCCGACTACCTGCGCTGGACGGAACAGTGGATCGATGCGGCGCTGCCCAAGCTGAAAGCCAACGGCAGCCTGTATATCTTCCTCACCTGGCGCTATTCGCCGGAGATCTTCGTCATGCTGAAACAGCGCATGGCGATGATGAATGAAATCATCTGGGATCGCCGCGTGCCGTCCATGGGCGGCAGCGTGCGCAGCTTTTCATCGGTGCACGACACCATCGGCTTCTTCGTCAAGCGCAAGGATTACTACTTCGACCTTGACGCGGTGCGCATCGCCTACGACGCGGCCACCAAGAAAGCCCGTTCGCGCTCGATCTTCATCGGCGCGAAATGGCTGGAAGTGGGCTACAACCCGAAAGACTTGTGGAGCGTGTCGCGCCTGCACAAGGAACACCCGGAACGGGCCGACCACCCGACGCAAAAGCCGCTGGAAATCATCGAGCGCATGCTCAAGGCCTCGTGCCCGCCCGGCGGCGTGGTGCTCGACCTGTTCATGGGCAGCGGCACCACGGCCCTGGCGGCCAAGCGCTGCGGGCGCGATTTCGTCGGCTTCGAACTGAACCCCGACTACTGCGCCATCATCGAACAGCGATTGGCGGCATTGACCCAGGAGCTGGCCGCGCCGGCCGCGCCGCAGCCTGAGAAAAAGGCGCCGGCCAAGCGCCGTGCCGCAGCGACAGGCGCCGCGGCGAAACCCGCCAAGGCGGTGAAAAAGCCGGCGGCGGTCAAAAAACCGGCTGCCGTGAAAAAAGCACCGGCCCGCAAGGCGCGCAGCGCCAGCGTGCCGGAAGACGTCGTCGTTTAGTCTCCCTTTAATTCCATCAGGAGTGTTTGCAGCATGTCTTTCCTCGATCAGTTAATCAGCAACACCGTGCGCGCCGATGTGCGCGCCGTCAAAAGCTACCAGGTCGCCGATGCCAGCGGTTACATCAAGCTCGATGCGATGGAAAACCCGTATCCGCTGCCGCAGCAGCTGCGCGAGGAACTGGGCGCGCGCCTGGCCGGCGTGGCGCTGAACCGCTATCCGCCGTCGTACGCCAGCCTGCAGCAAGCCATTTGCGCCAATCTGGGCGTGCCCGCCGGCTTTGACGTCATGCTGGGCAACGGCTCCGATGAGCTCATTTCCATCCTGGCCATGGCGTGCGCCCGCCAGGAGCCGGGCCAGCGCGCCGTGCTGCTGGCGCCCGTGCCGGCCTTCGTCATGTATGCCCGTTCGGCGCAGTTTGCCGGCATGGATTTCGTCGGCGTGCCGTTGAATCCGGACTTCAGCCTGGACATGCCGGCCATGCTGGCGGCCATCGAAGCGCACCGCCCGGCGCTGGTCTTCCTCGCGTACCCGAACAACCCGACGGGCAACCTGTTTGCCACTGCCGACATCGAACGCATCCTCGCCGCCCTCGGCGACACGGGCATCGCCGTCGTCGACGAAGCGTATGAGCCGTTCGCGCAGCACAGTTTCATGGGCCGCCTGCCTGAATATGAAAACCTGGTGGTGATGCGCACCGTGTCGAAGCTGGGCCTGGCGGGCATCCGCCTCGGCTACATGTCGGCCGCGCCGGCCCTGCTGGCGCAATTCGAGAAAGTGCGCCCGCCGTATAACGTGAATGTGCTGACGCAGGCGGCGGCCGAATTCGCGCTCGAGCACCTCGACGTGCTCAACGCGCAGGCGGACTTGCTCAACAGCGCGCGCGATGCGCTGGCTCGACGCCTGGCAGAGCTGCCCGGCGTGACCGTGTTCCCTTCGAAGGCAAATTTTCTTCTGATTCGTGTGGCAGATTCCGACGATGTTTGCGCAAAACTGCTTGCCCGCAGGGTTTTAATTAAAAATATGAGTAAAATGCATGCTGCGCTGGCCAATTGCCTGCGCATCAGCGTCAGCACCCCGGAAGAAAATTCCCTTTTTTACGATGCCTTCAAGGCATCCCTCGTTTAGCCTATCGCCAGAGCCTCCCATGAACCGCACCGCAGAAATCACGCGCAACACCAATGAGACGCAAGTTCGCGTCGCCCTCAACCTGGACGGCACGGGCCAGCAAAAGCTGAATACCGGCGTGCCCTTCCTCGACCATATGCTGGACCAGATCGCCCGCCACGGCTTGATCGACCTGGATATCGAAGCGACGGGCGACGTGCATATCGACAACCACCATACGGTGGAAGACGTGGGCATCACCCTGGGCATGGCCGTGGCCAAGGCCATCGGCGACAAGAAGGGCATCCGCCGCTACGGCCACGCCTACGTGCCGCTGGACGAGGCGCTGTCGCGCGTGGTGCTCGATTTCTCGGGCCGCCCTGGCATCGAATACCACATCCCGTTTACGCGCGCCATGATCGCCGGCTTCGACGTCGACCTGACCCTGGAATTTTTCCGCGGCTTCGTCAACCATGCGGGCGTGACATTGCATATCGACAACTTGCGCGGCACGAATGCCCACCACCAGTGCGAAACCGTGTTCAAGGCCTTTGGCCGCGCGCTGCGCATGGCTGCCGAGCTCGACGAGCGCGCGGCCGGCATCATTCCATCGACCAAGGGCAGCCTGTGAGCGCCGCTCTCGCTATATTGTAGATTCCGGGATCAAACATGAATAAAATTGTGGTGGTGGATTACGGCATGGGCAATTTGCGCTCGGTGGCGCAGGCGCTGCGTGCCGTGGCGCCGGAAGCCGACGTGCGCATTTCCGGTGTCGCTGCCGACATCGACAGCGCCGACCGCATCGTCTTGCCGGGCCAGGGCGCCATGCCCGACTGCATGCGCAGCCTGCGCGAATCGGGCGTGTTGGAGGCGCTGCTGCGCGCCGCCGACAGCAAGCCCGTGCTGGGCGTGTGCATCGGCGAGCAAATGCTGTTCGACGGCAGCGAAGAGGGCGATGCGGCCGGTTTGGGCTTGCTTCCAGGCAAAGTCGTGCGCTTCCAGCTCGACGGCCAGGTACAGGAAGACGGCTCGCGCTTCAAGGTGCCGCAAATGGGCTGGAACCAAGTGCGGCAAACGGCGTCCCATGTCATGTGGGATGGCATTGCCGACAACGCCTATTTTTACTTTGTGCACAGCTATTTTGCTCAACCTCAAGAAGCGGCGCACACGGTGGGCGAGACTATCTATGGCGCGCCGTTCGCTTGCGCCGTCGCCCGTGATAATATTTTCGCGACACAGTTTCACCCTGAAAAAAGTGCTGCCGCTGGCTTGCAGCTGTACAAGAACTTCGTTCACTGGCAACCTTAACGTTGGCTCTCCGGCTTTTTTTCCGCCTCTCACTCACTTTTAAATCACACTGACCATGCTGCTTATTCCCGCCATCGACCTGAAAGACGGTCACTGCGTACGCCTGAAACAAGGCGATATGGAACTTGCCACCGTATTTTCCGAAGACCCGGCCGAGATGGCCCGCCATTGGCTGATGCAAGGCGCGCGCCGGCTGCACCTGGTCGACTTGAACGGCGCCTTTGCCGGCAAGCCAAAGAATGAAGGCGCCGTGAAAGCCATCCTGAAGGCGGTGCAGGATTTCGCCGTGGAAAACGACATCGAGGAAATCCCCGTGCAGCTGGGCGGCGGCATCCGCGACCTCGACACCATCGAGCGCTACCTGGACGCCGGCATCACCTACATCATCATCGGCACGGCGGCCGTGAAAAGCCCCGGCTTCCTGCACGATGCCTGCGGCGCCTTCCCGGGCCACATCATCGTCGGCCTCGATGCCAAGGATGGCAAAGTGGCAACGGATGGCTGGAGCAAGATGTCGGGCCACGAAGTGATCGACCTGGCGAAAAAATTCGAAGCCTACGGCGTCGAGTCGATCATCTACACGGACATCGGCCGCGACGGCATGATGGGCGGCATCAATATCGACGCCACCGTCAAGCTGGCGCAAGCCGTCAAGATCCCCGTCATCGCCTCGGGCGGCCTGCACAATATCGGTGACGTGGAAGCGCTGTGCGCGGTCCAGGCCGAAGGCATCGAAGGCGTGATCTGCGGCCGTTCCATCTATGAAGGCACGATCGACCTGGCGCAGGCGCAGGAACGCGCCGACGAACTGACCGACGCCGCCGTTTAAGCCTGCCCGGCCGGGGCGCGCCTGCGCGTGTCCTGGCCTGGCGACAATCTGGAACCCATCATGCTTGCAAAACGTATCATCCCCTGCCTCGACGTGACGAATGGCCGCGTCGTCAAAGGCGTCAATTTCACGGAATTGCGCGACGCGGGCGACCCCGTGGAAATTGCCCGCCGTTATGACGAGCAGGGCGCCGATGAAATCACTTTCCTCGATATTACCGCCTCGAGCGACAACCGCGGTTTGATCTTCGACATCATCGAAGCCGTGGCATCGCAAGTATTCATTCCGCTGACCGTGGGCGGCGGCGTGCGCGTGGTGGAAGATGTGCGCCGCCTGCTCAACGCGGGCGCCGACAAGGTCAGCATCAACACGTCGGCCGTGACGAACCCGCAGCTGGTGTTTGAGGCATCGCAAAAGCACGGCTCGCAATGCATCGTCGTCGCCATCGACGCCAAGCAGGTGTCGCCCGGCAAGTGGGAAGTGTTTACCCATGGCGGGCGCACTGCCACGGGCCTGGACGCATTCGAGTGGGCGCGTAAAATGGAAAGCCTGGGCGCCGGAGAAATCTTGCTCACCAGCATGGACCGCGACGGCACCAAGGTGGGCTTCGACCTGGGCCTGACGCGCGGCGTGTCCGATGCCGTCAGCATCCCCGTCATCGCCTCGGGCGGCGTGGGCGGCTTGCAAGACCTGGTCGATGGCATCAAGGTGGGGCGCGCGGATGCCGTGCTGGCCGCCAGCATCTTCCACTATGGCCAGCACACGGTGCAGGAAGCCAAGCAGTTCATGGCGCAGCAGGGCATTCCCATGCGCCTGGCGTAAAGTACATACAAGCAGGATAGAAGAACATGCAAAACGGAACCATCGTAGCAAGCAATGCCAAGTGGCTGAAAAAGGTCAAATGGGACGAGCACGGCCTGGTGCCCGTGATCGCGCAGGAAGCGGGCAGCAATGACGTGCTGATGTTCGCCTGGATGAACCGCGACGCGCTGGCGCGCACGGTGGAGCTGGGCGAAGCCGTGTACTGGAGCCGTTCGCGCAAGAAACTGTGGCACAAGGGCGAAGAGTCGGGCCACACGCAAAAGGTGCTGGAAATCCGCCTCGATTGCGACGAAGACGTGGTCTTGCTGAAAATCGTGCAAGCCGGCGGCATCGCCTGCCATACGGGCCGCCACTCGTGCTTCTTCCAGAAGTTCGAAGGCGACGAAAAAACGGGCGAATGGCAAGTCACCGACCCCGTCCTGAAAGACCCTGAGGCGATTTACGCGGAAAGCAAGAGCAAATGAGCGAAACGTTAAAACGCCTGGCCGCCGTGATTGAATCGCGCAAGCTGGCCAATGGCGGCGACCCCGCCACCTCGTATGTCGCGCGCCTGTTCGCCAAGGGCGATGATGCGATTCTGAAAAAAATCGGCGAGGAAGCGACGGAAACCGTGATGGCCGCCAAGGATGCGCGGCGCGACAACGACCCGTCGAAAGTGCTGTACGAGTGCGCCGACCTGTGGTTTCACAGCCTGGTGATGCTGGCGCAGTTCGACCTGACGCCGCAGCAGGTGCTCGACGAGCTGGCGCGCCGCGAAGGCTTGTCCGGCCTGGAAGAAAAGGCGGCGCGCAAGGATGAATTGCGCGACGCTGGCGAAACAGACAAACACTGACCTACTGGAGCGTGCGTGGATAACTGTATTTTTTGCAAGATTGCTGCGAAACAAATTCCTTCTTCCATCGTGTATGAAGACGACGACTTGCTGGCCTTCAAGGACATCAACCCGGCCGCCCCCGTGCACCTGCTGCTGATCCCGAAGCGCCATGTGGCCAGCCTGTCCGACTGCGACGACAGCCATACGGAAATACTGGGCAAGCTGCTGCGCCTGGCGCCGAAACTCGCTGCCGAGTTCGGCTGCGCCGTCAGCTATGACGCCGATGGGGTGCCGTCCGGCGGCTTCAAGACCATGATCAACAGCGGCCCGAACGGCGGGCAAGAGGTGTATCACCTGCACATGCATGTGTACGGCGGTCCCCGTCCCTGGCGCGGCCAGCACTGATTTCGCCGTGCGCCGGGTTCGCGTGTATACTACCGGCATTGGTTGACGCTATTCGGGCACCGTCCCGCAAGGAGAATGTGATGGGTTCATTGAGTATTTGGCACTGGGTGATCGTTCTGGTTATCGTGATGCTGGTCTTCGGCACCAAGAAACTGGGCAATATCGGCGGTGATATCGGCAAGGCCGTCAAAGGCTTCAAGGATGGCGTCAAGGGCGACGATGACGCCCCGGCAGCCAGCACCCCTCCTGCTGCGCCATCGCAAGTGGCCGACAAAAGCACCATCGACGTCGAAACGAAAGAGAAAAGCAAGTCCTGATAGCGTGGCGGGGCCCTTGCCTCGTCCGGTAACAGCCCTTGTCCGCTTATGATCGATCTCGGTCTCTCTAAAATCGCCATCATCGGCGTGGTTGCGTTGATAGTCATCGGTCCTGAAAAGTTGCCGAAGGTGGCGCGCATGGCCGGCACCCTGTATGGCCGCGCGCAACGCTATCTGAACCAGGTGAAATCCGAAGTTTCGCGCGAAATCGAAATGGAAGAGCTGAAAAACCTGCAGAAGGAAGTGCAGGAGGCAGCCCATTCCGTCAAGCAAAGCGTGGAGAAATCCATGCATGGCGTGGAAAACTCGATCTCCGGCAACCTGGCCGAGGTGGAAAACGCCTGGCGCGGTGATTCCAGTGCATATGATGGGCATCACGATGCCCATGAAGCCATGCTGCGCGCCACCAACGATGACCTGGCCCGCAAGGCGCGCGAATTTCGCCGCAAGAAGCTGGTGCGCAATTCCGCCGTTCCTGGCTGGTACAAGCAGCGCCATGGCGGCAAGCAGCACGTGCAGTCGGCGGCCGCCCGCGTGGCGCGTTTCCGTCCGCGCGCCAGTTCCTCCTCCTTTTACTCATGAGTAGCAAATCCCCCGTGGAAGAAACTTTTATCTCGCATCTGGTCGAGCTGCGCAACCGCCTCGTCAAGGCCTCGATCGGCATTGCCGTGGTGTGCGCGTTGCTGTTCTGGTGGCCTGGCCCGGATAAAGTCTACGACATCATCGCCCAGCCGATGCTCAGTTCGCTGACCGGAAAAGATTCAAAAATGATTGCCACCGGCGTCATTTCGCCGTTCCTGATACCGATGAAGGTGACCCTGCTGGTGGCCTTTGTCTTCTCCTTGCCCTGGGTGCTGTACCAGCTGTGGGCGTTTATCGCACCAGGCCTGTACGCGCATGAAAAACGCCTGATCGCGCCACTGGTGATTTCCTCCTCATTATTGTTCATGAGTGGAGTTGCCTTCTGTTATTTCTTTGTCTTTGGCAGGGTATTTCACTTCATCAACCAGTTCTCGCCCGACTCCATCACCCTCATGCCCGATATCGAAAATTACCTCGATTTCGTCATGTCGATGTGCCTGGCCTTCGGCGCCACGTTTGAGGTGCCCGTGGTGGTAGTGATCCTCGTGCGCATGGGACTGGTTTCCATCGCGAAACTCAAGGAAGTGCGTCCCTACATCATCGTCGGCGCCTTCGTGATTGCCGCCATCGTCACGCCGCCGGACGTCGTCAGCCAGTTCTCGCTGGCCATCCCGATGTGCCTGCTGTTCGAGCTGGGCTTGCTGGTGGCGCCCATCTTCGTCAAGGCCACGCAGGCGCCGGAAGAAGCGTCCTAGACGTAAGCAAGACGCACAGGCAAAAGCCGCTGAGCTCCCCCGGGAGCAGCGGCTTTTTTGTTGCTAGGAAAGTTAGTGTGCGCTTACTGCAGCATCAGTTTACTGAGGATGCCCAGGTTGAGCAGGATCAAAGTACTCATCATCCAGTACACGTGTTTCATGTCTGCGCCATGGCGCAAGTCCAGGCGTTCCAGGCGGGCGTCGAATTTGTGCTCCAGGGCGTCTATTTTGGTGTCGAGCCTGAGTTCCAGCGCATCGATCTTCACCGCCAGGGCGCCCACCTTGGTATCGACCTGTTGCGACACCAGCTTGATTTCCCCCAGTACATTGCGCTCCAGCGCCGCCAGTTCGCCATGCACGACGACGGCCGAGCCCAGCACTTCGCCCAGCGCCATCGCATGGGCCTCCGCCTGCTGTGTGGGCACGCCGGCCGAGGCGAGGCGTTTGGCGTAATCGAGGGTGTCGAACTGGATGGGCATATGCATGGACGCTCCTATATCCAGCCTAGCAGGAAAATCGGCAATTGCCAGTGAGGAGTGCGGTGGCGCCTGCCTTCCCATGAGCTTAATGGATCGGCACGCCGGTGGTTTGCGGTAGCGCAAACGCATGCAAAAAGGGCGCCGCGGCGCCCTTTGCAAGCTGACGGTGAACGTCGCTTAATTCATCAATTCCTTGATGACTTTCACGGGGGCGCTGCCGTAGCTGAGGAATTGCTCGTGGAAATCCTTCAGCACGAATTTGTTGCCCAGCGCCTGCTTGCGCTGTTCGCGCAAGTCCATGATTTCGCTGTAGCCGCTGAAATAGCTGGTCAGCTGAACCGAGCTCAACTGCACGCGGCGCCATTTTTCCGTGGCTTCGCGCTTGGTCTGGAAAGCCTGGCGCGTCAGCAGGTCGAGCGCTTGCGCTTCCGTCATGCCCAGCACGTGCACGCTGTAGTCAAGGATGGTATTGGTGACGCTGCGCAAGTTCCACTTCGAATACATCAGCCACATTTCCGGCGCGTTGTTGCCATAACCCGATTCGAGCATCATGCGCTCGCCGTACACGGCCCAGCCCTCGATCATGGCGCCGTTGCCGAAGATGGACTTGACCAGCGACGGCGACTTGTTGGCGTACACGAGCTGTGTGTAATGGCCGGGGATGGCTTCGTGGATATTTAGAATCTGCAAGATCCAGTGGTTGTATTCGCGCAAGCTGCTTTCCGCCTGTTCCGGCGTTTCGCCGTCGAGCGGCGTCACGTTGTAATACGTGCGGTCTTGCGGGCGGTAGGGGCCGGGCGCCTCGATGCTGGCGCCGGCCACGCCGCGCTGGTAGGCGGGCGTTTCACGCACGACCAGGGGCTTTTTCGGGTCCATGGTCAGCAGGTTGTGGCTGGTCACCCATTCCTGCAATTCCGGGATCTGGCGGCGGATTTCCGGCACGAAATTGGCGGGCGCCACGTGGTTGCTCGACAGCTTGTCGATCACCATGCCGATCTTTGCCGTGCGGTCCGCCGGCTTGGCCGTGTTGCCCATGGTTTTGCTCCACAGCTCGTCGGACAGGCTGTCCATGTGCTCAAGCAGCTTTTCGCGCGCGGCCAGGGCTTTCTGGTACATCTGCTCGGCGCTGACGCTGGCCTGGATATCGTAGGCGAATTTCTGTTCATATAAATCCTTGCCGATGCGGAAGGAGCGCGCATTGCCGTTCTGCGCCAGCGCGGCATCCTGCTCCGTCAGCCAGGCCGCATAGCCTTGCACGGCCGTGCGGGCGGCGGCGATGCGGGCGTTGTACAGCTGCTTTTCCACTGGCGTCAGGATGGAGCTCTGTGCCGTCTTGTTCAGGTCATCGAGCACGCTGAGCACGCCGGCGCTCTGGGCGATGGCCAGCTGCGTGTGTTCGCGCGTGGGGTTGACGATGCTGGCGCGGGCGGCCGCGTAGTATTGCGGCACGCTGGCGATGCGCTTGAGCAAGGTGCGCAGGCGCTGCGGCTGCGAGGCGTACTCCGTGTTCAGGATGAAATCGATGGAGCCGGCCACGTTGTACTGGGCGGGGTTCCATTCGAATTCGCGGAAGGTGGTCAGATACCAGCGGTCCGATTGCAGCTTGTTCGTCAGCAAGGCCAGGTCGGTGCGTTGCTTGTCCGACATTTTGCTCGCATTCAGCTTGCCGAACTTGCCCAGCCATTCCTCGATGAAGGCCAGCTGTTTCTGGCGGCTGGCCGCATCGGGAATGCTCAGGTTGGCGGCGCCATCATACTTGCCGACGGAAATCGCGCTTTCCGGGTCCAGGCGCCACAGGGCCGTGAGGAACTGGCCGCTGAGGTTATTCATGGAGCGGTCGCTGCTGTTCTCGCTGGCGACGGCGGCGACCGTGGCTGCCGTGGCCGCCGTGACGACGGCCGCCTTTTTTGCGACGGTTTTTTTCTTGCTGCTGCTGGTGCCGGCCTTGCCGCTTTTTTGCGGTTTCTTGGCGGCGCTGGCCGGCGTCAGGGTAAATGCCATCATCAATGCGGCGAGCGCAATTTTGTTTCTTGTCAGCATAGTTAATCTCTTGAATATCTGGCTGTTTGTTAAAATCACTAAATAATAAACTGATAATGTAAGTAACAAACAACTATTGAAAGGTTGGCCTTGCTTGCCTGGGCAGCCCAAAGATTAGCATTAATTGCCGCGCTTGCGCAGTTTTTTGCCGCCCGTCCGCCGGGCTAGACGACGATGGCGCTGCCGCGCAGCATGTCCTGGTGGCGCGCATTCAGCTCCGCCACGGCATCCTTGCCGCGCGCCATGCCGGTGGCGTGGATTTCCGTTTCTTGCGTGTAGCGCTGGCTGACGCGCACTGTGTAGGACTGGAACAGCCAGCTCCAGAAGTTCGTTTCATAGACGGCTTCATCCATGTCGCGCCATTTGACGCCCGTGAGTTTCTTTTTCCACGGCAAGATGCCGGATGCCAGCCACACGCCTGCCTCGTCGTAGTACAGCTGATAGCTGCGGATGGTCAGCAGGCGGTAGCCGACGATCAGGGCCGAGCCGAGCAGCACCACGAAGGCGGCTCGCGTGTTGTACTTGAAGGCCAGCGGCAGGGCGGCAAAGAACAGCAGCACGGCGATGAGGAAGGTGCTGACATAAGCCGTCCAGGATTTGCCGCACAAAAAGGTGGCGCGCTGGCCGGCGCTGGTGGCGATGAAGTCGGTCATGAGCAAGGAGGGCAAAGAAACAGGAATAATCGCATGGAACGGGACTCGCTGTTCATTTTTTCAAGCCCTCCTGCAGCATGCCCAGCATGTCACTGGCCGACATGCGCGCGGCCGCGTCGCTGCCTTCCAGCAGACTGTCGGCCAGGTCGCGCTTGTGCTGGTGCAATTCGACGATGCCTTCCTCGATCGTGTGTTTCGCCACCAGCCGGTAAATGGTGACGGGGCGCAATTGCCCCATGCGGTGGGCGCGGTCCGAGGCCTGGTCTTCCACGGCCGGGTTCCACCACGGGTCCATGTGGATCACGTAATCGGCCGCCGTCAGGTTGATGCCCATGCCGCCCGCCTTCAGGCTGATCAGGAAGACATCGCCCTCTCCCGCCTGGAAGGCGTCGACCCGGCGCTTGCGCTCCTGCATGGGCGTGCTGCCATCGAGATACTGGTAGCTGACGCCATGCTGCTCCAGGTGCTTGCGGATGAGTGTTAAATGGTCGACGAACTGGCTGAAGACGAGCACCTTGTGGCGGTTTTCCAGCAAGCCCGACAGCAGTTCGGCGAAGGCCGCCAGCTTGCTGCTGGCCAAGCCCAGCTCGGGCGCCACCAACTGCGGATTGCAGCAGGCGCGGCGCAGTTTCATGATTTCCGCCAGGATCTGGATGGCTTTTTTCGATGCCGGCCCTTCCACCATGGCCAGCTTTTCCAGCGCTTCGCGGCGCAGGGATTCGTACAGCGCCGTTTCCTGCGGCGACAGTTCCACCTCCAGCACGATTTCCGTGCGCGAAGGCAATTCCGACAGCACTTGCGTCTTCGTCCGGCGCAGGATGAACGGCGCGATCAGGCGGCGCAGCCGCAGGCGCGCGCCGGCCGCCGCCCGTTTATCTTGATCTTTCTCAATGGGGCCGGCAAAGCGCAAATTAAACTGGTCGAGGGTGCCCAGCAAACCCGGGTTGATGAAGCGGAACAGATTCCACAATTCGCCCAGGTGGTTTTCCAGCGGCGTACCGCTGGCCACCATGCGGAAATCGCCTTGCAAGGCCATCACGGCTTGCGAGCGCTTGGTGGCGCCATTCTTGATCGCCTGCGCTTCGTCGAGCACGATCGTATGCCAGCGCACGCCGGCAAACATGGTGGCTTCCTGCTGCAGCAAGCCATAGCTGGCCACCACCACGTCGAACGGCTGCAAGGTGTCGAGCATGTCGGCGCGGTCGCCGCTGCCGAACAGTTTGATGTTCAACGTCGGCGCGAAGCGCTGCGCCTCGCTGATCCAGTTCATGCACACGGAGGTGGGCGCGACGACGAGGGTGGGACCGTTCGGCGCGCGCGCCAGGATCAGGGCCAGCGCCTGCAAGGTCTTGCCGAGTCCCATGTCGTCGGCCAGGCAGGCGCCCACGCCCCAGTGCGCCAATCGTGCCAGCCATTCGTAGCCGGCCAGCTGGTAGTCGCGCAGGTCGGCCTGCAAGGTGCTGGGCAGCTGCGGCTGATAGTCGTCGAGGGCGCGCAGGCGCAGCAAGTGTTCGCGCCACAATTTGTCGGCCTTGACGCCGCCCGCATCGTTGGCGAGCTCTTCCAGCGCAAACGCGGCCAGCGGGTGGATGTGCACGCCATCGGCATGCGCTTCGCCATACGCGGCCAGCTCGGACAGGCGGCGGTGCAGCTCGTCGCTGAGCGCGAGGAACTGGTTATCGCCCAGGGCCACGAAGCGGCTTTTATTGTTCTGCATCAAATCGAGCAGGGCGCGCAAATCCATCACCTTGTCTTCGTCGATCTGCACTTCGCCGCTGGCGGCAAACCAGTCTTTTTCGCTCTTGATATTCAGGCGCATCTGGCCGCTGTCGATGCGTTTTGATACGCGCATGGTTTCGCCTTCCGGCCACGCCAATACCATGCCGGCGGGATCGAGCGCCTGCAGCTCCACCAGCAGTTGCAAGCCCAGCGCAGGCTGGCCCAGCAGCCACTCGCCATGCTCTTCTTCCGCCTCTTCCAGCACCAGGCATTTTCCAATGAGCTGGCGCTGCGCTTCGCGTTCCGCGTTCAGGTCGCGCCGCGCTTGCACGGCCCGGCCCGCCACATCGGCAAACACGCTTTCGGCGCCGCTGCCCGGCGCGTAATAGGCGCCGTTGTCGAGCAGCGGCCGGACCAGAATCTGCATCTTCAAACCCTGCTGGTAGGGCAGCAGGTGCACGTGCAGGCGGTGGTCGGCCGTGATCGCTTCCGCGTCGCCCGCGCCGCCTCCGATGTCCGATTGCACGGTGACCATGGACGAGATGGCGCCGATGGCCTGCATCACCTGTTTTTCCGCATGCAGCGGCACGGACAGGCCCAGGCCCACGATGGCGCCGATGCGCCGGTGCTCGTCGAGGATGTGCACCACGCGCAGGCGCGTCGGCGTCTCCCTCTGCACCACCACGTTGCCGCCGTTGTCGGGCAAGGGCGGCTGCATGCCCAGCCACAGCTGCCCCTCGTGCGACTTGATCAGGAGCTCGGGCGCGCCGGCGATCAGTTCCACGCGCGTCTCGGGCGCATCCAGCCAGAAGACGAGCGGGTGGCCCACCAGCAGCACGGCGGCCTTGTCCAGCTCGACTTCATAGCGCGGCGCCGACGAATAGTACTGCTTGAACGGCGCGATGCTGCCCGCCGCGCGGGCGTCCTGCGGCGTGAGGAAATCGATGTCGCCCGCCTCTTCGGCCAGGCGTTTGAGGCCCATGGCGCGGCCCTTGCTCCAGCCGCCCCGAGCATCGCGCTTCTGCTCGCGCACTTCCACGGCCGTCAAGCCGAAGCGCGGGTCGAACGCCACCAGCCACACGAGGCGCGAGACGCCGCCCAGCGCTTCGGCGGGCGCGTTCTGCTGCAGGTTGATCAGCGCGCTCAGCTGGCGCTGCCACGCTTCCTGGCGCTCGAACCACGGCGCCATGTCCGTCAAGCCATGCTGCGCCCGTTTTGAGGTGGCATAGCGCTCCTGCTGCGGCTCGCCCAGCAAGCCCAGCAATCCGGCCGCCTGTGCGGCGATCAGGTCGTAGCCGGCCGCGTCCGCTTGCTGCACCAGCGATCGCAACTGGTCTTTGCGTTCGCTCAATTGCGGCAGCGCCAGCCAGTAGTACAACAAGGCCTGGAACAGCTGCGCCTGCAGTGCCGTTTCCCAGTTGCGCGTAGGGATGCTTTCCGCCTGCTGCACGCCGGCGCGCACCAGGCGCAAGGTATTCAATTGCTGGTAGACGATGCTGTCGTGATTCGGCTGCGCGTGCAGGGCGATATCGAGATAGGTTTCCGCGCTCTTCAGCAGCTTGGCGTCGTTGCCGCGCAGCAGGGCCAGCACGTACAGGTGGCCGCCGATGCCCGTAAAGCACAGCTTGCGCTTGCCTGTTTCCTTGCGCAAGCCCTTCAAGGCCGTTTCGAAGCCCGCCACGGCGTGCGCATGTTCGCCGCGCAAGAGGGCGATGCTGCTGTCGACAAACAGCGCCTGCGGCCCCTGCTGGCCCGCCAGGTAGCGCGCGGCCGTGTCGAGTTCGCCGCACAGCAGCGCGTCCTCGGCCAGGGCCAGCGGCAGGGCGGCGCCGATGTGGTCGCCGGCGGCCGTCTGGCGCGCATGATGGGCGCGCGCGTACGCGCGGATGGCGTGCGCCGTGGCCGGCTCGCGCGGGGCGTTGCCCAGCAGCACGGCGAGGATGTCATCCTGCAGTTGCGGCATGACGAAAGACAACATTTCCGGCTCGAACGGGCGGCCGAAGATCTCGATCAGCGGATGCAGCTGCTGCGCTTCATAGCAGGCCATGCAGGCGGCCAGGATGGCGGCCACCTGGCGCACTTCGTCATTGCGCAACAGGGCGATGCGCAGGCGCGCCACGCCCTGGCGGTAGCTGCGCAATTCCACATAGCCATCCCAGTTGCGGCGCACGGGGTTGATCAGCTCGATGGCCTGGCACAGGTCGCGGAACACCAGGTGCTCGATGGCGGCGCGCATGGCGGGCCAGCGCAGCCTGGCTTCGCAGGCATAGCCCCGTCCCACCACCTCGCTGGCCAGCGCCAGACGCGTCAGCCGTTGCAGCATGTTGGTCACTACCAACAGGGAAAACGGCGTGCCGTCCGGCTCGACGACGTTGGCGCGCTGCAAGTGTTCGTACACGGCATGCTTGCCCACCGGTTCGCCCGCGATGGCCAGCAAGGCCAGGATCATCTGTTCGTGCTGTTCCAGGGCGGCGAATTCGTCCAGCAAGCGCTGGTCTGCATGCGGATCGGTCATGCGGGCAAGTTGGCGATATGCACGGGCGGTTCGCCGGCCGCCACAGGCAGGCCGAATACGCGCTGGTAGAAATACAGTTCCGCGTCCAGCGTGCGCACGATGTTTTCCGCCTTGCGGAAGCCGTGTCCCTCGCCTTCGAGCGGCACGTAGGCGACGGGCACGCCGCGCGCCTGCAGGGCGTCGACCATCAGCTGCGACTGCTGCGGCGGCACGACCTTGTCATCGAGGCCCTGGAAGAAGATCATCGGGCGCGACAATTTATCCGTGTGGTGGATGGGCGAGCGCTCAAGGTACAGCGCCTCGGCTTGCGGCTGCGGGGCGATCAGGTAATCGGTGTAGCGCGATTCGAACTTGTGCGAATCGTCGTCCAGGCCCTTCAGGTCGGACACGCCATAGTAGCTGGCGCCGGCCTTGAAGACGTCGTGGAACGTCAATGCGCACAGGGTCGTCAGGCCGCCCGCGCTGCCGCCGCGCACGATCAGGCGCTCGGGGTCGGCCAGGCCGTTGGCGGCCAGGTAGCGGGCGCCAGCGATGCAGTCTTCCACGTCGACGATGCCCCATTGTCCGCGCAGCGCGTCGCGGTATTCGCGGCCGAAGCCGCTGCTGCCGCCGTAATTGACGTCAAGCACGCCGATGCCGCGGCTGGTCCAGTACTGCGTCGCCAGCTTTAATGTATTGCTGGCCATGCTGGTGGGGCCGCCATGGCTGATGACGATGACGGGCGGCAAGGTTCCCGCGGGCGCCTGCACGTCGCCATTGGTGGGCGCATAAAAGAAGGCGTGCGCCGTGCGGCCATTGCTGCTGGTAAAACTCAAGCTGCGCGGCACGGACAGGTAGTCGAGCGCGGGCAAGGCCGTGATCGACTGCGCCAGCACTTCCAGCTCATGGTTAGCCAAATCGATGCGCGCCAGTTCCAGCGCGATGGTGGGGCTGCCGCCGAGCAGCGCGACGAAGCCGGGGCCCACGCGCAGTTCGCGGATTTCCTGGTACGGGTGGGGAATCGGTTCCAGCTTGGCCGCCGCCACGCTCAGCTGCGCCAGGTAGCTGACGCCGGCCTGGATGTACGTGCAGACGATCTCGTCGTCGGACAGGAAACCGTACATGCTGCCGCCGAAAGTCCAGTGCGGCGTGGCAAATTCCGCTTCCATCGGGCACAGCGCCTCGATATCGGCGCCATGCAGGCGGTACAAATTCCACCAGCCGCTGCTGTCGGAAACGAAGTGCAGCAAGCCGTTCGGCGACCATTCCGGCTGGCAAATCGATTCGCGCGCGCCGCCGGCGATCAGGCGCGGAGAGCCCAGCGTGCCGTCCGCGTGCACGTCGGCCAGCCACAGTTCCGTGCCTTGCCACGGCAGGCGCGGGTGGTCCCAGCTGATCCAGGCCAGCTGGCTGCCGTCCGGCGACAGGCGCGGCGCCGCATAAAAATCGTGGCCCCGTGCCAGCACCGTTTCGCGCCCGTCGAAGCCGACGGCCGCCAGGCAGTTTTCCGGCTGCGCGTGGCCTTGCTCCGGGTGTTGTTCGCGCACGGCGATCAGGCGGGCACGGGCCGCATCGACGACGAAGTCCGCGTGGCGCGTGTTGCCGCCCGTGGTGAAGGCTTCGGGCGCGCCGTCGCCGCTCACGCGGTACAGGCAATTGTCGGCGAAATGCGAGAAATACACGCTATCGCCGGCCACGGCATAGGCGCCGCCGCCGTATTCATGCACGCGGCTGCGCACATTGAACGGTGCCGGCGTCAGTTCATCGACACGCGCGCCGCGCTGGCGCAGCAGGGTGTTGCGGCCCGCCTCGCTGGCGCGTCCGGCCAGCCAGTACACATCGCTGCCATCCGCGCCGCCCAGGGCCAGCTGCGTCAGCGGCGAGGCGCCGGCGGCGACGAGGGCCGCGCTGATCGGCGATGGCCAGATGCCATAAGGGGTGCTGGATGCGGTCGAGGTCATGCGGGCTCCGTGTCGTGGTGGAAAGAGGGGGCCTCCAGGCGGCGTCAGGCAGCGCGGCGGCGTTCATCATCATAATGGAAGGGCAGGCACAACGAAAGTCATCGCTGTGCGTGGCAAATGCTGCAAAGCGGCACCGGAATCAATGAAATGGCGGCGATTGGATGCGATAATACCGCTTCTCCAAGCTATTGATTGCCTTCCATGCCACAATTTGCTCCGCTCCAGAACGACACTTTCCTGCGCGCCCTGCTGCGCCAGCCGACCGAGCACACCCCTGTCTGGCTGATGCGCCAGGCGGGCCGCTACCTGCCCGAATACCGCGCCACGCGCGAGCGGGCCGGCTCCTTCCTGGGCCTGGCAAAGAATCCCGATTACGCCACCGAAGTGACCTTGCAGCCCCTGGAGCGCTTCCCGCTCGACGCGGCGATTTTGTTTTCCGACATCCTGACGGTGCCTGACGCGATGGGCCTGGGCCTGTATTTCGCCGATGGCGAAGGCCCGAAGTTCGAGCGTCCGCTGCGCACGGAACAGGATGTGAAGGCCTTGCAGGTGCCGGACCTGGAATCGCTCGACTACGTCTTCAAGGCCGTCACGCAGATCCGCACGGAACTCAATGGCCGTGTGCCGCTGATCGGTTTTTCCGGCAGCCCGTGGACCCTGGCGTGCTACATGGTCGAAGGCGGCGGCTCGAAAGAGTTCCACACCATCAAGAAGATGCTGTACAACCGTCCTGACCTGATGCATCACATCCTGGCGATTAACGCCACTTCCGTGGCGCAGTATCTGAATGCGCAGATCGATGCCGGCGCGCAAGCCGTGATGATTTTCGATTCCTGGGGCGGTGCGCTGGCCGATGGCGCCTACCAGGAATTCTCGCTGGCCTACATGCAGCAAGTGGTGGCGCAGCTGAAACGCGACAAGGATGGCGTCAAGATTCCCGCCATCGTGTTTACCAAGGGCGGCGGCCAGTGGATCGAGCAGATCGCCGACATCGGCGCCGATGCCGTGGGCCTGGACTGGACCGTCAACCTGACGCGCGCGCGCCAGCTGGTGGGCCATAAAGTGGGCTTGCAGGGCAATCTCGACCCCGCCATCCTGTTCGCCAGCCCCGAGCAGATCCGCGCCGAAGTGGCGAAAGTGCTCAATGCGTTCGGTGCGCCATCGGCAGGCACGGGCCACGTGTTCAACCTGGGCCATGGCATTTCCCAGTTCACGCCGCCGGAATCGGTCGAAGCGATGGTGGAAGCCGTGCACAGCATGAGCCGCGCCATGCGCAGCGGCCAGTAAGTATTCGTTTTCCCCTGGCGCAGGGGCAGAAAAGGCAGGCTTTCCAGCGGAAGCCTGCCTTTTTCTTTGCTGCGCCTTAGCAAGAAATACCGACTTATGCACAATTTTTTTTGCTGCGGAAATAAGAGGCAGTGTCAAAGCCATGCCCGGGGGCGCTTTGCAAGTGCTTGATTATTAAGAAATAAAAAATGCCTTGTTTGGCGGACTTTGTTGCAATTGATAAGGTTATTCTTTCGTCCGCTCGCCTTATTCCTTCATTGTCCACAAAGTTATCAACAGATTCTGTGGATAAAATTGAAAAGTAATTTGTTAACCGATACTTAGCGCCGATGTTCAGGTTTCACCTGAAGTGCATGTTGCACTGCATGATAATTGAACAATGTTTCGCCGCCCGTCAGGCAAAAGCGAACGCTTGCCCGGCAATTGTCAATTTTGCCGCGTGCCGCCCGTGTTTTTCCGAATCTGGCGCATCAAAATGGTGCGGATTTCTGTATAAATAAATTACAAATGGTTCAGTTATGCACAGCGGCGGAAATGTGCTGTGGATTTCTAGCCTCCCGGGCATCAATTTTTAAGCCATTGATTTTAAATGCTTTATTTTTCTTGCGTGCCGCTCTTGACGGCGAACGAAATTTTCTATCCACATTTTTCTGAAAGTTAATTTTGCTTTGTCCACAAAGTTATCCACAGAATTTTCTTCTGGCACGAGGACACGCCTTGCTGTCTGCCGTTAGGCGTTTGACGGACGAAACAAGTATCATGGCCCGCTGGCTTGACGCCTGACATCCCGCCGCGCCATCGACCCTGCGGCGCGCTTTTTTATTGAGATAGGCCATACCCCCATGCCGCAGTGCCTTTTGACGCCGTGCATCCTGAAAATCGCGCTCGACACGCCCCTGAACGCCCTGTTCGACTATCGCTGGAACGGGGCGGCGGCGGACGGCGTCGCGGACGCGCCGCTGCCGCAAGTGGGGCAGCTGGCGCTGGTGTCGTTCGGCCGGCGCGAAGTGATGGGGCTGATCGTCGGCGTGTCCGACAGCACCGACGTGCCCGCCGCGAAATTGAAGGACGTGCTGGCCGTGCGCAGCCAGCTGGCGCCCCTGTCGGAGCAGTGGCTGGCGCTGGCCGCCTTCGCCGCCGATTACTACCAGCGCCCGCTCGGTGAAGTGGCCTTGCCGGGCTTGCCGAAGAACTTGCGCGTGCTGACCACCGTGGCGCTGGACCGCGCCATCAAGAAGCTGGGCAAGCTGGCCGACGCGCACGACGGCACGCCGCTGAACATGCCGGCCCTGAATGCCGCCCAGCAAGAAGCTGCGGACGCCATCGGCGGCGCCCAGGGTTTCAAGCCGACCCTGCTGTACGGCGTGACGGGCAGCGGCAAGACGGAAGTGTATCTGCAAGCCTGCGCCCAGGTGCTGGCGCGCGAGGACGATGCGCAAATCCTGATCCTGGTGCCGGAAATCAATTTGACGCCCCAGCTGGAAGGCAATATCCGCGCGCGCTTTCCCGGCGTCATGCTGGCCACCCTGCACAGCAGCCTGTCCGAAGGCGAGCGCATGCTGCACTGGCTGGCCGCGCACCAGGGCCAGGCGCGCATCGTGCTCGGCACGCGCTTGGCCATCCTGGCGTCCTTGCCGAAATTGAAATTGATCGTCATCGACGAAGAGCACGATCCTTCCTACAAGCAGCAGGAAGGCTTGCGCTATTCCGCGCGCGACCTGGCCGTGTGGCGCGCCTGGCAATTGCAGATTCCCATCGTGCTCGGTTCGGCCACGCCCTCGCTGGAAAGCTGGCACCACGCGCAGACGGGGCGCTACCGCAAGCTGGAATTGCGCGAGCGGGCCGTGAAAAATGCTGTGTTGCCGCGCGTCAAGATCCTCGACATGGAGCGCGACAAGCCGAAGGATGGCTTGACGTCGCACCTGGTGGCGGCATTAAAACTGCGCATGGAGCGGGGCGAGCAGTCGCTGCTGTTCCTGAACCGGCGCGGCTATTCGCCCGTGATCTGCTGCGAATCGTGCGGCTGGATCAGCAATTGCACGCGCTGCACCTCGTTCATGGTGCTGCACAAGCCCGAGCACCGGCTGCGCTGCCACCATTGCAGCCTGGAACTGCGCATTCCCCGCCATTGCCCCACGTGCGGCAACGTCGACCTGCAGCCGCTGGGACGCGGCACGCAGCGTGTGGAAGAGGGCTTGCAGCAATTGTTTCCCGAGGCGAGGATTTTGCGCATCGATGCCGATTCCACGCGCAAGAAGGGCAGCGCGCAGGAAGCGTTCGACACCGTGCACCGGGGCGAAGTGGATATTCTGATCGGCACGCAGATGGTGGCCAAGGGCCACGATTTCAAAAAGCTGACCCTGGTCGGCATTTTGAATCCGGACACGGCCCTGTTTTCGCAGGATTACCGGGCCAGCGAACGGCTGTTCGCCCAGCTGATGCAGGTGGCGGGCCGGGCCGGGCGGGCTGCGCAGACGCAAGGCGGCAGCGTGTCCGAAGTGCTGATCCAGACGCGCTATGCGCGCCATCCGCTGTACGACGCCGTCGTCAACCACGATTACGACCATTTCGCCACCACCTTGCTGGAAGAGCGGGCCCAGGCGGCGCTGCCGCCGTATCTGTTTCAGGCCCTGCTGCGCGCGGAAGCCCCGGAGCTGGCGACGGCCATCGAATTCCTGCAGGCGGCGAAAGAGTGCATGGAACACCCGCAAGTGACCATCAATGACCCGATTCCCATGAGCATGACGCGCGTCTACAACGTGGACCGCGCCCAGCTGCTGCTGGAATCGCCCTCGCGGCCCGCCCTGCAGGCGTTCCTGAAGGAATGGCTGATGGAATTGCGCGCCATGAAGACGCGCGTGAAATGGTCGCTGGAAGTGGACCCGCTGGACATTTAAGCCAGGTAGTCGCGCCCGGCTTTGACGATCTGTTCCGATAGCAGCTTGGTAAACGGCGTGTCCAGGGTCCACGCATGCCAGCTCAGCGGTACGTCCAGGGTGCTGCCCGGCATCAGATCCACGAGACGGTCCGTCGCCAGCGCCTGCGCGGCCAGGCGCTGCGGCATCAGGCCGTAGGCCAGGCCATCCTGGACGCAGGCGCGGCGCGCCGCTTCTACGGGTAAGGTGTGGTGCGGAAACGGTTCGCGCATGCTCAATTGTTCCGCGAGGAAACGTGCCAGCAAGCCGTGCTGGCCCACCACGGCCGGCGCCAGTTGTACCGCCTCGGCAATAAAACCATCGCCGAACCAGTGCCCGGCAAACACGGGCGTGGCCACGCAGACATAGCGCAAGGTGCCCAGCGGCGTGACGCTGGTGGCGGCCGCCGCGTCGATCGCCGTGCCGGACTCTGCCGCCACGCAGCCGAACACGGAGCCGTCGCGCACCATCTGCAAGGCGCTGTCGCTGTCGGCCAGGCGCACGTCGAGCTGGCAGCGGGGCGGCGCCAGCAGGGTGGACAAGGTGTCGGGAAACCACGTGGCTAGGCTGTCGGCATCGATGGCGATGGCGATTTCCGGCATGCTGACGCTGTTGCCCAGGTCGATGTCGAGCGACGCTTCCATCAGCTTGACGTTGCGGTGATGCACGATCAATCGCTGGCCCAGGCCCGTCGGCACGGCCGGCTGGCCACGGATGATCAGCAAGCGCCCGCTGGCGTCTTCCAGCGCCTTGATGCGCTGCGAGACGGCCGACTGGGTGATGCCCAGCGCCAGGGCGGCCTTGTCGAAACTGCCATGGCTGGCGACGGCGTCCAGCACGGCCAGCGCGCGATAATCGAGTGATCCCATTAGCTCAGCTTATAAATTTTGAAAACGATTAGTTATACTAATGCATATATTGCTGCAAAGTAAAACCTTATTTTCGGCAAACGGGTAGTATCGAACACTGTGAGCAACCTCAGTGGGATGGACAGCACCATGAAGACGATACAAGTGGATGTGGCCGTGATCGGCGGCGGCACGGCCGGCATGACGGCGCGCAAGGCGGCGAGCATGCAGGGCAAGCGCGTGCTGATGATCGAAAGCGGGCCGTACGGCACGACCTGCGCCAGGGTCGGCTGCATGCCCAGCAAACTCCTGATCGCGGCGGCCGAGGCGGCCCATGCGGTGGCCGCCGCGCCCGCGTTTGGCGTGCATCCGGGCCCCGTGCGCATCGACGGCCGGCAAGTCATGGCCCGGGTGCGCAGCGAGCGCGACCGCTTTGTCGGCTTCGTGCTCGACGGCGTCAACGCCATACCCGACGAAGAAAAGCTGCGCGGCCATGCGCGGTTTATTTCCCCCGGCAAACTGCAGGTCGATGAACACACGATTGTCGAAGCCGCCAGCGTGGTCATCGCCACCGGTTCTACGCCCATCGTGCCGCCCGAGTGGCAGGCGGCGGGCCAGCGCGTCATCACCAGCGACGCCGTGTTTGAATGGACGGATTTGCCAACGTCCGTCGCCGTGGTCGGCAGCGGCGTGATCGGCCTGGAACTGGGCCAGGCGCTGGCGCGGCTGGGCGTGCGCGTGACGGTGTTTGCGCGCGGCAATAAGGTCGCGCAGCTGACGGACCCGCTGGTGCTGCGGGAGGCCGATGCCGTGCTGGCGCGCGAATTCGATATCCGTTTCATGACCCAGGTCGCGCACATGGCAACAACGCCGGACGGCAGCGGCATCGCGCTCACCAGCCGCGACGGCGCGGGCGCGGAAAAAACCGAGCAGTTCGAGTATGTGCTGGCCGCCATCGGCCGCCGTCCGAACGTGGACAAGATCGGCCTGGAGACGGCGCAAATCGAGCTCGACCGTCACGGCATCCCCCTGCATGACCCGCACACCATGCAGTGCGGCAAGAGCGCCATCTTCATCGCGGGCGATGCCGACAACGCCTTGCCGCTGCTGCCCGAAGCGGCCGACGAGGGCCGCATCGCGGGCGAGAACGCGGCGCGCTTTCCTGACGTCAAGCCTGGCTTGCGCCGCACGCCGCTGGCGATCGCCTTCACGGAGCCGCAGATCGCCACCGTGGGCGCCACCTACCAGCAGCTGTGCGTGAGCCACGCGGGCCGCTTCGCCGTCGGCGCCGTGTCGTTCGGCAACCAGGGCCGCAGCCGCGTCATGCTGCAAAACCAGGGCTTGCTGCGCGTGTATGCGGAATTCGGCAGCAAGCGCTTTCTTGGCGCCGAGCTGATCGGCCCCCGGGCGGAACACCTGGGCCATTTGCTGGCCTGGGCATGCCAGGCGCAGCTGACGGTGCCCGCCATGCTCGACATGCCGTTCTACCACCCCGTCATCGAGGAAGGCGTGCGCACGGCCTTGCGCGAACTGGCCCTGCACCTGGAAAAAGACCCGGAACACGCGCCCGGCTGCGCCGACTGCTCGCCTGGCGTCTGATGCAATTTTGATATTTACACAATTTTGTAGACAAGCGCACATGATTGCGCGATCATCGCTGCCACATTGAAATATTGATTAAAAGCAAAAAACATTTCAATTGGTACATGCCGCTGATGCCACGATGGTAAAAACAAGCGGGTGCAGGCGATGATGGAGACGATGTGAAAATTCGGCGCATTTACGCGGGAGAACTCGCCCTGGGCGTGGCCCTGCCCTGGGACGTGCACAGTGAAACGGGCGGCTTGCTGGCCAGGCTGGGCCATGTCATCAGCAGCGAGAACCAGATCGCATTGCTGCTGGCGCGCGGCGTCATCGCCGATACCAGCGCCGACGTGCCGCGCACGGCCACGGAAGCGCCGTCGGCCCTGCGCATGCTGAACCTCGTCACGGCGGGGCTGGCCCTCGTCTTGCCATCCATCGCGGCCGGGCAAGCGGGCAGCCACGCACCGCTGGCCGCGCTGGCGCAGCTGGTGGAAGAGGCCGTTGTTCTGGACGCCGACGTGGCGCTGGCCTGCATCCTGCACAACCAGGGCGCGGGCGATTTTGCCGTGCGGCACAGCGTCGATACGGCCGTCATCGCGGCCCTGCTGGCGCGCGCCCTGAAACTCGAGGACGCTGTCGTGCGCAGCGTGGTGCTGGCCGCGCTGAGCATGAATGTGGGCATGCTGGAACGCCATGCGGATTTCCAGCACAAGGCCGGGCCGCTGGACGCGCAGGAACGCGCCTATTTGCGCGCCCATCCGCAAGCCGGTGTCGACTTGCTGCGCGCGGCGGGCGTGACGGACGCCGTCTGGCTGCAAGCCGTGCTGCAGCACCATGAAAATATCGATGGCAGCGGCTATCCGCTGGGCACGCAAGGCGAGGCGATCGGCATCGGTGCCCGCCTGATCATGCTGGCCGACCGCTATTGCGCGCGCGTGTCGAAGCGCAGCTACCGTCAGCCCTTGCTGCCGAACGTGGCCCTGCGCGAAATGTTGATGGCCGACAAGGCCACCCTGGATGCGCCGCTGGCATCCTTGCTGGTGCGCGAGCTGGGCATCTATCCCGTCGGCACCTTCGTGAAACTGTTGAATGGAGAAATCGGCGTCGTCACGCGCAAGGGCTTGAATGCCACCACGCCCCACGTGCAATCGCTGATCGGCCCGCGCGGCGCGCGCCTGGACGTGCCGCTGCGGCGCGATACGCGCGTGGACTTGCACGCCATCCGCGAAGTGCTCAGCGCGGAGCAGGCGGGACTGCAATTTCGCCCCGACCAGTTATGGGGCCGCAGCGCAAGAATTTAGCGCGGGAGGTTAATTCAGCAGACCCGCATCCAGCCGTCCCTCAAGCGCCAGCTCGCGCATGATGCGCACGGTGTCGATGTCGGACTCCTTGTAGGCGGAGCGGCGGAAGTCGTCGTACAGGGCGTTGGCCGCATCGGTGGCCGCGTCGTGGCCGTCGTCGTACTGGAAGCGCACCCACAGGCTCGCTTCGTCGGGCATCTCGATGGTCATCACCAGCGAGGAGGCGCTGATGTCTTTCTGCGCCGGCACTTCGTAGCGCACCTGCAGTTGCGGCACCAGCACCACCTTGTCGTTGATGACCAGCTCGCCATAGCGCAGGCTGCGCGCGAAACCGGCATCGCAGCGCTCGCTGATCCGGCATTCATCGAGGTGCGGCACGAACAGCTTGGGCGACTCGGCGCGCAAGACGAGGCCGCGCCAGACCTGTTCCAGGGTCAGGGTGTCGATCAGCGGGTTCAAGGGATCGTTGATTTCAATCAGGTGTTCAAATTTCATGGGACTGCCATTCGGTAAGTGGGCGCGCGCGGGCGATATAGGCGGAATGGTACTCCAGGCGTGGCCGCGCCGCACGCATTGCAGCGGCCAAGATGGCGGCATATGGCGATATATCAATGCCGTTGCCTGTTTTTCATGCAGATCTCGCCGTGCAAATGGCGGGCGCGACGCTGTTACAATGGGCTGCTGTTCCCTGCGGAAATACCCTGATGTCCAAAGCACCACAGTTCGGTCTGAATGCGCCCCAAAGCGAAGCGGTAACCTATCTCGACGGCCCTTGCCTCGTGCTGGCGGGCGCCGGTTCGGGCAAGACGCGCGTGATCACGCAAAAGATCGCCCATCTGATCGAAGACCGGGGCTACGACCCGCGCACCATCGCCGCGCTGACCTTCACCAACAAGGCGGCGCTGGAAATGCAGGAACGCATCGCCAAGCTCTTGAAGCAGCCGCGCCAGGCCAAGCAGTTGACGGTATCGACCTTCCACTCGCTGGGCGTGAAAATCCTGCGCCAGGAAGCCAATGGCGTGGGCTTGAAAGACCGCTTTTCCATCATGGATAGCGACGATTGTTTTTCCTTGGTGCAAGACCTCGCCATTACCACCGATAAACAGGTGATCCGCGGCATCCAGAATGCCATGTCCCTGTGGAAAAACGGCTTGATCGATCCGGACATGGCGCTGGCGCAAGCCAAGGATGAAGATGAAGCGAACGCGGCGCGCATCTACCGCAGCTATGTGGCCACCCTGTCCGCCTACCAGGCCGTCGATTTCGACGATCTGATCCGCTTGCCCGTGGAATTGTTCCGCAACAATGGCCCCGTGCGCGACAAGTGGCAGCGGCGTTTGCGCTACCTGCTCGTCGATGAATACCAGGATACGAATACCTGCCAGTACGAACTGGTGAAACTGATGGTGACGGGTATCGGCAAGAAACCGATGTTTACGGCCGTGGGCGACGACGACCAGGCGATCTATGCGTGGCGCGGCGCCACGGTGGAAAATCTGAAAACGCTGGAAACGGATTTCCCCGATTTGCGCGTGATCAAACTGGAGCAGAATTACCGCTCCACCATGCGCGTGCTCAATGCGGCCAATGCCGTCATCGGCAATAATCCGAAATTGTTCGAAAAGTCGCTGTGGTCGGAGCACGGCCTGGGCGAGCCGATCAAGGTGCTGGGCATGCAGACGGACGAGCAGGAGGCGGAGCAGGTCGCCATCATGATCTCGGCCGACCATTTCGAGCGCAAGAACAAATTTTCCGATTACGCGATTCTGTACCGGGGCAACCATCAGGCGCGCATCATCGAGCAATGTCTGCGCAAGGAACGCATTCCATACACGATTTCGGGCGGCCAGAGCTTTTTCGACAAGGCCGAGATCAAGGACATCATCAGCTACCTGCGCTTGCTGGCGAACGAAGACGACGACCCGGCCTTCATTCGCGCCGTGACGACGCCGCGCCGCGGCGTGGGGCAGTCGACCCTGGAAGTGCTGGGCGCGTTTTCGGGGCAGTGGCAGTGCTCGCTGTTCCAGGCCGTCTTTAAAGGCGGCATCGAGGCCAAGCTGACGGACCGCCAGCTGGGACCGCTGCGCGACTTCTGCAACTTCATCAACGACCTCGAGTCGCGCGCCAGCCGCCCCGGCGCGGCCGGCAGCGGCGACAACGCGGCCGAAGTGCTGGACGACATGATGAAGGAAATCCACTACGAATCGTATCTGTACGATGCCTTCGAGGAACGGCAAGCGCAAAGCAAGTGGCAGAACGTGCTCGAATTCGTCAACTGGCTCAAGGAGCGTGGCCGGGGCGGCAAGGACCGCGATGGCGAAGAAAAGAACGTGCTGGAACTGACGCAGATGGTGGCCCTGATGACCATGCTGGAAGGCAAGGACGAGGAGCAGGACGCCGTGCGCATGTCCACCCTGCACGCGTCGAAAGGGCTCGAGTTTCCGCACGTGTTTCTCGTTGGCGTGGAAGAGGGCATCTTGCCGCACAAGGGCGACCCTGACGCGCCCGCCGAAACCATCGCCGCGCGCATCCAGGAAGAGCGGCGGCTGATGTATGTGGGCATTACGCGCGCCCAGCGCACTCTGCACGTCACCTGGTGCAAGAAGCGCAAGCGGGCGGGCGAGCAAGTCCATTGCGATCCGTCGCGCTTCATCAAGGAAATGCAACTCGACGTGGGCGACGCCGTGCCGACGGAAGCGGAAGTGATTTCGCCGAAAGAACGTCTGGCGCGCATGAAGGCCTTGCTGGCCGCGCCGAAGGCTTAAGCAGCGTTCACGTTTCCACTGCGCCGTCGGGCGTGGTTTTCGGCACGATGGCCAGCTGCATGCCCAGCGCATCGAGCATCTTTAAAATGGTTTCAAAGCGCGGCTTGCTGCCTTCGCGCAAGGCTTTATATGCGCCTTCGCGCGTGATGTCGGCCCTGGCTGCCACCTTGCCCATGCCGTAGGCGCGCACCACGTCGTTCATGGCCGACTGGAACAGTTCCGCGTTGCCGGTGGCGACGATTTCGCTCATGTAGGCGGCCACGGCGGCCTTGCTGGTCAGATGTTGCGTTGGGTCAAATTTGCTCAGGCCTAATGCTTCCAGGTCGTCGAGGTCGAAGGTGTCATGGTCGATATGTTGGTTCATTGCTTTCGTGCTCCTGTGGATGCCGCCGCTTTCCGGATGGCCGCCTGCCGGGCTTTCAGTTCCCTGAGGATCGCTTGCGCCTGCTTGATGTCGCGTTGCTGGCTGGATTTGTTGCCACCGAGCAGCAGCAAGATCAGGGTGCCCCGATTCGTTTCATGAAAATACACGCGCCAGCCCGGCCCCGTCTGTAAAAAGCGCAGTTCGCACACGCCTTCGCCCACAGGGCGCCAGTCGCCCTTCTTACCGTGCTGCAAATGCTTGATGCGGGCATCGATGGCGGCGGCCGCCACATCGTGCAAACCATCTTCCCAGCGCCGGTATTCGGCCGTCTTGCGCGTATCGATCAGTACCGGTTCGGGCGGCGTTGGTGTGTTCATTGTAATCGTTTGTTCTCATTCGTCAAGCGGTTTGAGCCCATACAGGAAGAATAAACAGAAATCGCAGCCCGTCCGGCGGGGAATGGAGGGAGTTTGTCCTGGCTCACGCCGCTGCGGCGGTAGAATGCCGCTTTCAGTCAGGAATCACCGAGAGCACCATGGACAATGCAGAACAGATGGAAGTACGTTTCGTCGATATCGAAATCAAGCTGGCGCAGCAGGAAGACCTGGTCGAGTCGCTGAACCAGATGGTGTACCAGCAGGGCAAGCGCATCGATCAATTGGAAGCGATGTTGCACAAGCTGGGCGAGCACGTGCGCGACGGGGCGCAGCAGGCGAATGGCGGGCTGGTCAACGAACGTCCGCCGCATTACTAACGCTGTACGGGCGTATCGCTACCATCGGTAGTTGCGGGTGACGCAAGTGTTTCTGGCTGTTATTATTTCAGGCTGGCCCGCGACACAATCGCGGCTCTCTTGCGTTCCTTGAAAGAAGACATGACCCGTCCAACAATGCTCGTCATCGCCGCCAGCCTGATGCTGGCGCCAGCCGCCGCCGCTTTTGCCGCCACCGCGGCCGCAGCGCTGCCTGCTTCGAACCCGTTTGCGCAGGCCAGCAGCCTGCCCTTCCACTATCCGCCGTTCGACAAGGTGCAGGATGCCGACTACGCGCCCGCCTTTACGGCAGGCATGGCCGCCAACCTGGCGGAAATCGACGCGATTGCGAATAACAAGCAGCCAGCGACCTTCGACAACACCATCGTGGCCATGGAACGCTCGGGCCAGCTGCTGAGCCGCGTGCGCACCGTGTTTTCCGTGATGTCCGGCTCCAACACGAATGAGACGATCCAGGGCCTGGAACGCGAACTGGCGCCGAAAATGGCGGCCCACAGCGACGCCATCATGCTCAACGACAAGCTTTTCAAGCGCATCGACAGCCTGTACGCCAAGCGCGACAAGCTGGGCCTGGATGCCGAATCGACACGCTTGCTGGAACGCTATCACACCGATTTTGTCCGCGCGGGCGCCAAGCTGTCGGCGGCCGACAAGCAAAAGCTGCGCGCCTACAATGGCCAGTTGGCTGCCCTGTCGACCAAGTTCGCGCAGAACGTGCTGAAGGAATTGAACGCCTCGGCTGTTGTCGTCGATACGCGCGAAGAGCTGGACGGCCTGTCGCCGGCCGCCATCGAAGTGGCCGCCGGCCTGGCCAAGAAGCGCGGCCTGGACGGTAAATACGTGATCGCCCTCGTCAACACGACGGGCCAGGCGCCGCTGTCGCTGCTGACCAACCGCGCCGTGCGCGAACGCATCATGGCCGCTTCGCAAGCGCGCGGCAGCCGTGGCGGCGAGTTCGACAACACCCAGGAAGTGCTGGAACTGGCAAAGCTGCGCGCCGAACGTGCCGCGCTGATGGGCTACCCGAACTACGCGGCCTACTCGCTGGAAGACCAGACGGCGCACGACACGACCGCCGTGAACGCTTTGCTGGGCGAACTGGCAAAGCCGGCCGTCGTCAATGCGCGCCGTGAAGCGGACGATATCCAGAAGGTCATCGATGCGGGCAAGGGCGGCTTCAAGGTAGGCGCCGCCGACTGGGCCTTCTACAGCGACAAGGTGCGCGCCGAACGCTACAACTTTGACGAAACGCAACTCAAACCGTACTTTGAGATGCACAGCGTATTGACCCGTGGCGTGTTCTTTGCCGCCGGTAAATTGTACGGCCTCACCTTCAAGCAGCGCACCGACTTGCCTGTCTACACGTCCGACATGCTGGTGTACGATGTCTTCAATGAAGACGGCACGCAGCTGGCCATCTTTACGCTCGACCCTTACGCGCGCAGCAACAAGCGCGGCGGCGCCTGGGCGAATGCCTACGTGGGCCAGTCGACCTTGCTGAACCGCAAGCCCGTCATCGCGAATAACCTGAACATTCCAAAGCCGGAAGCGGGCCAGCCGACCCTGATGACGTTTGACGAAGTCAACACCATGTTCCACGAATTCGGCCATGCGCTGCACGGCATGTTTTCGAACGTGAAGTACCCGCGCTTTGCCGGCACCAGCGTGCCGCGCGACTTCGTCGAATACCCGTCGCAAGTCAATGAAATGTGGGCGCTGTGGCCGGAAGTGCTGCAAAACTACGCGAAGCACTACCAGACGGGCGCGGCCATTCCGGCCGAACTGCTGGCCAAGGTGACGGCGGCCGACAATTTCAACCAGGGCTACAAGACCACGGAATACCTGGCATCGGCCCTGCTGGACCAGCGCTGGCACCAGCTGACCCCGGCGCAGATCCCCACCGACGTGCTGGCGTTTGAAAAAACCGCCTTGAGCGACGCGGGCGTCGATTTCGCCCCGGCGCCGCCGCGCTACCGCACCACGTACTTCTCGCATGCGTTCGCGGGCGGCTATTCGGCCGGCTACTACGCCTACCTGTGGTCGGAAAAGCTCGACGCCGACACGGTCGAGTGGTTCAAGGAAAACGGCGGCCTGACGCGCAAGAACGGCGACTGGTTCCGTCAGAAACTGCTGTCGCGCGGCGGCAGCGCCGATGCGCTCGACATCTACCGCAACTTCCGCGGCCGCGATGCGAAGATCGAACCGCTGCTGGAACGCCGTGGCTTGAACGGCAAGTAATTTCTCCCCAGTACCGGCCTCGCCGGTGCTGAACATCAATGGCCGCCCGGCAATGGGCGGCCATTTTTATTTGGGGATTTTGATTGTACGCCGTGGTAAACCGCGCATTTGGCGTGCTGCACCACAGGATCGCCCATGTTGGATGACGCCTGTGTGACAGGCTGCTATGATCTGCCACTGGCCCGCGACGCGATCGCGGTTCTTCCCCGCGCTTCCTGAAAGATGTCATGATCCGTCCACAACTGCTCGTCATCGCCGCCAGCGTCATGCTGGCCCACGCCGTTCCATCCGCCATGGCTGCCGCCACCGCAAAATCCGCGCCTGCCGCCGCCGTCAGCGCCCAGAATCCCCTGCTCAAAGCGAGCCCGCTGCCGTTCCAGATGCCGCAATTCGGCCTGATCAAGGATGAACACTACGCGCCGGCGTTTGCCGAAGGCATGAAGCGCCAGCTGGCCGAAGTCAACGCGATCGCCAGCAACCGCCAGCCGGCCACGTTCGAGAACACCATCGTGGCCCTGGAGCGCACGGGACAGCTGCTGCACCGCGTACAAAGCATCTTCAGCAACATGACGTCGACCAACACGAACAGCGTGCTGGAAGCGGTGGAAGTGGACGTGTCGCCGAAACTGGCCGCGCATGGCGATGCCATCACCCTGAACCCGAAATTGTTTACCCGCATCGACACCCTGTATGCCAAGCGCGACAAGCTGGGCCTCGATGCGGAATCCCTGCGCCTGCTCGAGCGCTATCACACGGATTTCGTGCGCGCCGGCGCCAAGCTGTCCGATGCGGACAAGGAAAAACTGAAAGCCTATAACGCCGAGCAGGCGGGCCTGGAAACGGCCTTCGCGCAAAACGTGCTGAAGGAAACGAATGCCAAGAGCATCATCGTCGACACGCGTGCCGAACTGGCGGGCATGACGGACAGCGATATCGATACGGCCGCCACGGCAGCCAAGGAACGGGGCTTGACGGGCAAGTTCGTCATTGCCCTGGTGAACACCAGCGGCCAGCCGCCATTGGCCGTATTGACGGATCGCAAGACGCGTCAGCGCCTGATGGATGCGTCGCTGAACCGCGGCAGCCAGGGCGGCGAGTTCGACAACCGCGCCATCGTGCTGAAGCTGGCCAAACTGCGCGCCGAACGGGCGACTTTGCTCGGTTACGCCAACTACGCCGCGTATTCGCTGGAAGACCAGACGGCCAAGACCACCACGGCCGTCAACACCCTGCTGTCGGAACTGGCGAAACCGGCCGTCGCCAACGCGCGCCGCGAAGCGGCCGACCTGCAGCAAGTGGTCGATGCGGAAAAAGGCGGTTTCCAGGTGGCGGCGGCCGACTGGGCCATCTACACGGACAAGCTGCGCAAGCAGCGTTTCAATTTCGATGAAAACGAGCTGAAACCGTACCTGGAACTGAATAGCGTGCTGAACAACGGCGTCTTCTTTGCCGCCAATAAACTGTATGGCATCAGCTTCAAGGAACGGAAGGACTTGCCGGTGTACAACCCGGACGTGCGCGTCTACGACGTTCTGGATGCCAACGGCAAGCCGCTGGCCCTGTTCATTGCCGATTTCTATGCGCGCGGCAACAAGCATGGCGGCGCGTGGATGAATGAATATGTGTCGCAATCGTCCTTGATGGGCACGCATCCCGTCGTCGCCAACCAATTGAACATTCCGAAGCCGCCCGCCGGCCAGCCGACCTTGCTGACGTTCGATGAAGTGACGACCATGTTCCACGAATTCGGCCATGCGCTGCACGGCATGTTTTCGAACGTGAAATATCCGCGCTTTGCCGGCACCAGCGTGCCGAGCGACTTCGTCGAGTATCCATCGCAAGTCAATGAAATGTGGGCCGTCTGGCCGGAAGTGCTGCAAAACTATGCCAAGCACTACCAGAGCGGTGCGGCCATGCCGCAGGAATTGCTCGACAAGGTCACTGCGGCGAAGAAATTCAACCAGGGCTTCATGACGACGGAATACCTGTCGGCGGCCCTGCTGGACCAGCGCTGGCACCAGTTGGCGCCGAGCCAGATTCCGACGGACGTGCTGGCCTTTGAAGCGGCATCGCTGAAAGATGCGGGCGTCGATTACGCGCCCGTGCCGCCGCGCTACCGCACCGCGTATTTCTCGCACAGCTTCTCGGGCGGCTACTCGGCGGCGTATTACGCCTACCTGTGGTCGGAAAAGCTGGACGCGGAATCGGTCAACTGGTTCAAGGAAAACGGCGGCCTGACGCGCAAGAATGGCGACTGGTTCCGCAGCAAATTGCTGTCGCGCGGCGGCAGCGTCGATGCGCTGCAGCTGTTCCGCGACTTCCGCGGCCGCGATGCTACCGTGGAACCGCTGCTGGAACGCCGCGGCTTGAACGCGAAGTAAGCCGTTCTCATCAGAAGCTTGCGTTGCGTTGACCTGGCGCACGCAAGCTTTCTGTGCCGGCGGCGTAGAATTGAGTAAGATGTAAATGAAGACGTAACCAAGGCAGTCGAAAGAGTATATGAGTCAGCAAGATTTGAATGGCATTACCCTGGAAGGTATCGTGACGCGCCTGCACGCCCACTACGGCTGGGACGGCCTGGCCAAGCATATCGATATCAATTGCTTCATCAGCGATCCCAGCATCAAGTCGAGCCTGAAGTTTTTGCGCAAGACCCCGTGGGCCAGGAGCAAGGTGGAACAATTGTTCCTGGACACGCAATTTACTGACTGACAGGAAAAAACATGGATAGCAAACTCAAGGAATCGCTGCAACAACTGCATTCGACCCTCGCAAGCAGCGGCCCCGTCGATGAAGAACTGCATGGTTTGCTGCAAAAACTCGATGTCGACATCAAGTTGCTGATGGAAAAGCGCGCCGCGCAGGAACAGGAAGAAGAGTCGACCACGTATGGACTGGCCGAGCGCAGCCAGGAATTGTCGGCCAAGTTTGCCGTCAAGCATCCGAAACTGGAGCCAGCGCTGCGCGAACTTGGCGAGATTTTGGCAAATATGGGGATCTGATGTAACCCGGGGAAAAGCTGGGGTCAGACCCCCGAAGGGTCTGACCCCAAGAGCCTTCTTTCCCCAAGTGTTTGAAAATTAAACGTTTTTTGTACTGAAATCCAACAGTAAAAAGCAGGCCGTCAGGTTGGAAATGGCCAATTCCGGTACAATCCGTACCCTATGAGCTCCCCTACCAATTTATTTGCGACCGTTCCCAAGCGGTCTGCCCGCGCTGCCGTGGCGCCTTTCCTGCCGATGTCGCGTGCCGAGATGGACGCGCTGGGCTGGGACCAGTGCGACGTCATCCTCGTCACGGGCGACGCCTACATCGACCATCCGAGCTTCGGCATGGCCCTGGTCGGCCGCCTGCTCGAAGCGCAAGGTTACCGCGTCGGCATCATCAGCCAGCCCGACTGGCTGTCGGCCGACGCCTTCCGTATCCTCGGCAAGCCGCGTTTGTACTACGGCATTACCGCCGGCAACATGGATTCCATGGTCAACCAGTACACGGCCGACCGCAAGATCCGCTCCGACGACGCCTACACGGCCAATGCCGAACCAAATAAACGCCCGGACCGCGCCGTCACCGTGTACGCCCAGCGCGCGCGCGAAGCGTATTCCGACGTGCCCATCGTTATCGGCAGCATCGAGGCGTCCTTGCGCCGCATCGCCCATTACGATTACTGGTCGGACAAGGTCCGCCGTTCCGTCTTGCCCGATTCCAAGGCCGATTTGTTGATTTTCGGCAATGCCGAGCGCGCGCTGGTCGACCTGACCCACCGTCTGGCCGCCGGCGAAAACATCAAGGATATCCGCGACTTGCGCGGCACGGCCTTCATGGTGCCGGCCGGCTGGCTGCCCGGCGACGACTGGGGCGTGCACAATTCCACCCGCGTCGACGTGCCCGGCAAGATCGATCCGCACTACAGCCCCTACGAAATGGTGCAGGAAGACAAGACCGCCTGCGCCACGGAAAATGCGTCGAAATCGGCCGAAGTCATCAAGCCGATCCGCATCATGAGCCGCGAAGAGCGCCTGGCCATGGCCAAGGAAAAGCACGACAAGACGGTGGTGCGCCTGCCCGCCTACGATGTCGTCAAGGATGACCCTGTCATGTATGCACACGCTTCGCGCGTGTTCCACCTGGAATCGAATCCCGGCAATGCGCGCGCCATGGTGCAGGCGCACGGCGAACGCGACGTGTGGCTCAACCCGCCGCCGCTGCCGCTGGCCATGGACGAGATGGATGGCGTGTACGACATGAACTACGCGCGCGCCCCGCATCCGAGCTATGGCAAGGCGCACATCCCCGCGTGGGAAATGATCCGCTTTTCCGTCAACATCATGCGCGGCTGCTTCGGCGGCTGCACCTTCTGCTCGATCACGGAGCATGAAGGACGCATCATCCAGAGCCGTTCGGAACCGTCGATCCTGCGCGAAATCGAGCATATCCGCGATAAAACCAAAGGCTTTACGGGCACCATTTCCGATATGGGCGGTCCGACGGCGAATATGTACCGCCTGGCCTGCAAGGAAAAAGAGATCGAAGTGTCGTGCCGCCGCCTGTCCTGCGTGTATCCGTCCATCTGCGTGAACCTGGGCACGGACCACAGCAAGCTTATTTCCCTGTACCGCAAGGCGCGCGCCATTCCCGGCATCAAGAAAGTCTTGATCAGCTCGGGCCTGCGCTACGATCTGGCCGTGCGTTCGCCCGAGTACGTCAAAGAGCTGGTGACGCACCACGTGGGCGGCTTGCTGAAGATCGCGCCCGAGCACACGGAAGAGGGGACGTTATCGAAGATGATGAAGCCTGGCATCGGCGCGTATGACGAATTCAAGGAAATGTTCGACCGTTTCTCGCTGGAAGCGGGCAAGAAGCAGTATTTGATCCCGTACTTCATCGCCGCCCATCCGGGTACGACGGACACGGACATGCTGAACCTGGCCCTGTGGCTGAAGAAAAACAATTTCAAGCTGGACCAGGTGCAAACCTTCATGCCCACGCCGATGGCGATGGCGACGACCATGTATCACACGCGCAAGAATCCTTTGCGCAAGGTCACGGCAGACTCGGAAGTGGTGGAAACGGCCCGCAGCGGCAAGATCCGCCGCACCCATAAAGCGTTCCTGCGCTACCAGGACCCGGCCAACTGGCCGATTTTGCGCGAAGCGCTGGTCAACATGGGCCGAGGCGACTTGATCGGCAATGGCGACAAGCATTTGATCCCCGCCTGGACGTCGTCCGAGTCGGGCGGCCTGGCCGCCGGCGAACGCAGCCGCCAGACGCATGGCGCCGGCACGCCGGACAAGTTCAAGGTCACGCCGGGCAAGAACCGTATCGCCCTGGGCGGCACGGCCGCGGCGCCGAAGGCGACGGCGGTCGAGTCGAAAGTGCGTCCGTCAATCTTGTCGACGATCAAGACCAAGGCCAAGCCGGCCGCCGTGCCGATGGGCCGTGGCGGCAAGCCGCCCGCCAAGGGCGGCCATGCCGCGCCGGCACGGGGCGGACGCAAGTAAACGGTCTTCGGCCCTCGGGCATAGCCTGAAAACCCGGCAACGCGCCCTGCGTTGCCGGGTTTTTTGTTATTTGCGCACCAACATGAGGCATGGCCCGCCATGGCGGCATAATTTTTACCAATATTTAAAAATTGAATAGAGCAAAAGGCAATTTTCCCTTGTGGCAACTTGGTGTTTGAAAATATACTCGTCGGATATTTAGCCGTACGGCAACAAAGCTGCCTTTCTGGCAATCGCCAGCGTACGCGACTCCCTGCGTTGATATGAAAAGAGATGCCAATTGAAATGCCTTTCCTGCCAGGCCGAGAATAAGCCGGGCGCCAAATTCTGTTCCTCCTGCGGCACCACGTTTGCTATTGCCCCTGCCGCCGCCCCGGTACCAGGCAAATCCTGCGGCCAGTGCGGCCATGATTGCAAGCCCGATGCCAGGTTCTGCCCCAAGTGCGCGTTCAGCTTTGCCGTGGCACCCCTTGCCGCAGCGGTGCCGCCGCCGCTGCCGGAGCCGGTTATCGAGTCGGTTATCGAGCCGATGATTGAGCCTGTCATTGAACCCGTGCCTGAGCCTGTCCCGGCACCGGTGGCGGAACCGGTCGCGCCACCTGCGCCGCCGCCCGTGCTGGAAAAGCGCCGTGCCGACCCCATCCCCGCGACAGCAGCGGCAGCAGAAACGTCACCCTCGCCCGATGTGCCGGCGGACAGCCAGCCGGCTGGCAGCCGCATGAAATTGATCGCCGCGGCCGTCGCGGCAGTAGTGGTAGTGGGTGCGGCAGGGGGATACTATTACCTGTCAGGCAAGCCTGCCGTGCCCGCGCCAGTCCCCGCACCGACGGTTCCTGCCGAGGAGACGGTTGCCGCCGAGCAGCCGCTGGCCATCAGCGACCCTGCGCTCGATGGCGGCACGTCGGCCGACCTGGCCGCGACACCTGCTGCCGAGCCTGAGCCTGAGCCAGTGCCAGCGGCAGCTCCTGCACCTGCGCCGGCACCGGCTCCTGCGCCGGCACCGGCACCTGTCGTGGAAAAACCCGCCAAGCCCGTCAAGGCGGCACCGCCGCCACCGGCGCCTGTCAAACAGACTACCGGCCTGGAAAGCGTGATCACGGAGAGCCTGTCGGAAGCGAGCCATTGCATGAGCCAGCGCAAATACGACTGCGCCATCGCCAACGCGAATGCCGTGTTGCGCATGGATACGGGCAACCGCCATGCGCAGGACATCAAGCGCAAGGCGAAGGAAGCGCAAGACAAGGCGCTGTCGCAAATCCAGATCGAGTAAGCCGCGCGGCTGGCCTTCCCCTTATTTTGATCTTCCTGGAGAATAACGTGAAAAAAATGAAACAAATTGCCAAGCCCATGGTGGCGCTGCTGGTCGTGTCCTCGATGCTGGCCGGCTGTGCCGCGCCGGGCGGCCCTGGCGCCACCGGCACCAATACCGCCGGCACGGAAGCGGCCAGCGGCGAATGCAACACGGCCATGCTGGCCGGCATTGGCGCCGTCGTCGGCGGCTTGCTGGGCGGCGGCAACAACACGGTGCGCGGCGCGGCCCTGGGCGCCAGCCTGGGCGCGCTCGCCTGCGTGGCCCTGAATTATCAAAGCCAGCAAGTCAAGACGGCGCAGCAGGTGCAGACCGACTACAAGGTGGCCAACAAGGGCAAGCTGCCCGAGCAGTCGACCCTGGTGAAATACGAGACGGGCTTTACGCCATCCTCCGTGCGTCCGGGCCAGAAGGCGCAGACCAATTCGTATATCGAAGTGGCGGCCGGCACGCGCGATCCGAACCCGCTGGTGGAAGAGGAATTGAGCCTGTACAAGCCGAATGGCGACTTGATCAAGACGGTGCGCAAGGTGGTCAGCAGCAATAACGGCAGCGGCGCCTACAAGGGCGGCTTCTCGATTCCCATGCCGGAAGGCGTGCCGCAGGGCATTTACCCGGTGCGCACGGCCCTGTACCTGAATAGCAAGCGCGTCGGCGGCCAGGACGTCAAGCTGCAGATCGTCCAGCGCCAGGCGCCCGCGTCCGACCTGCAGCTGGCCCGCGCTTACTGACATTGATTACCACGGGGCGGCCATGCCGGCCGTTCCGTTCCCCGATTTACCCCCATCCAGGCTAGACATGACCATTTCCACTGAAGCAGCAAAACCTCTTCCCTTTTCCTCCGCCGTGGGCTCGCTGATCGAAGCGACCGACGCCATCAGGAACTTCCGCGCGATTGCCCTGCTGGCCCTGACCTTCATCGGCGCCGTGCTCGTCGGCGGCGTGCTGACCGTGCTCGCCGGCAGCATGAAAAGTGTCGTGCTGGTCTTCCTGGGCGGCCTGATGGCCTTCCTCGTGATGTTTTACGGTTCCAACGCCGTGGGCATCATGCTGATGCGCGACGCGCAAGGCCAGCCTGGCATGAGTCTGGTTGATGCCGTGCTCGTTTCGCTGGTCACAAGCCACCGCCTGATCGCGGTGGTCTTCCTTGAATTTTTGATCGTGCTGGCGGCCATGATCGCCATCGCCATTATCTTGTTCGTCTGCAAGATTCCCGTGCTGGGCCCCGTGCTGTACACGGTGGTCTTCCCGCTCTCGGCCATCGTGCTGGGCGTGCTGGTGTTTGCGTTGTTTTACGTGATGCTGCCGCTGGCCGGCCCTGCCGCCTGGTCGGGCGCCACCGTGTTCCAGATCATTGCCCGCCTGAACCAGATCGTGCGCACCAAGCTGGTGTCGGTGATCCTGCTGGAAGTGCTGCTGTTCCTGATCACCGCGTTTGTGACGCTGCTGATCTTTGGCGTCGTCGGCACGGGCGTGTCGCTGACGACGGGCATGTCGGCCACCATACTCGGCCTGGGTAGCCAGCTGAACATGTATTCCCTGGCCTCGGGCCTGGGCGGCGGTTCCGGCTACATCATCGCTGCCGGCCTGGGCGGCGGCTTGCTGATGGCGGCCGCGGCCGTGGTGCCAAGTTTGATCTTTACCAAGGGCGTATGCATCATTTACCTGAACGCCACGCGCAACGTCGATTTCAGCGCGTCGGAAGCGAGCCTGAACGACGGCCTGGCTACGGTCAAGAAGAAAGCCGAAGAAGCGCGCGAACGCGCGCGTGCCTTGGCCGAGCAGGCGGCGGCACCCGCCGCTCCCGCCGCCCCGGCAGCGGCAGCTGAGAATCTGCACTGCCCCAGCTGCAAGGCACCGGTTGCGTCCGATGACGTGTTCTGCGGCGAATGCGCGCATAAACTCAAATAAGGCTGACCATGGCTCACTTCTGCACCCAATGCGGCACCGCCCATACGCCCGACGCGCGCTTCTGCGATGAATGCGGCAAGGCCGTGAACGCCGCGCCGGCACCGGCACCGGCACCGGCACCGGCCGCGGCGCCGGCGCTGTCCCGCGTGAAGCGGCGCCACGTCATCATCGCCGGCAGCGCGCTGGCGGTGCTCATCGTGGCAGGCGGCGCCCTGGCGTGGCTGCTGGCGCCAGAGGCGGCCTCGGCCAACAGTTTCAGCCGCGCCATCGATGCCCACCTGGCGGCCGACGAGGCGGCACGCGACAAGTTGCTCTGCTTGAGCAACTTGCCGTACCAGAAGGAAGAGATCCGCGTGGCCTCGTACGACAGTTCCACTCGGCAATGGCTGGATATCCTCGTGCGTAGCGGACTGTACGCCGCCCCCGTGGAACAAGGCAGCGGCGGTTGGGTTGCGCAATCGCAATTTGTCTACGCGCTGGCCGCGCCGGGCAAGGCAGCCTTGCGCGGCGACAAGCTGTGCGTGGCCACGGGCGTGAAAGTGGCCAAGGTCAGCGGCTACGATCAGGTGCGCGACCTGGGCGCACAGCAAGTGGCGATGGCCAAGGCTACCCTGACGCTGACCGATGAGGCGGCGTGGTTCGCCAAATCGCCGGACCGCGCGCTGATCCTGCAACGCTTGCCGGATGGCGACCTGGAAGTACGGCTGCCGCTGGCGCTGGTCGACAAGCGATGGCAAGTCATCGATCAAGAGCAGATGAGCCTGGGGGGCGTGGCCGCTGCGATGGGCAGATCGCCGGCCGTGCAGGGCGCGGGCCTGCTGGACAAGCTGAAAAGCGTGTTCAGCTTTGGCGGTCACCCGGCGATGGGGAAATGGCAGGCGGCGATGGGCAATGTCCTGGAATTTACACGCGACAGCGTGATCAATAACGGAACCTCGACCAAGGCCACCTTCACCACCAACGGCAATACCGTGACGATCGCGCCGGAAGGCGCGGGCGAAGCGGCCATGGACATTATCGTCAGCGATGATGGCAGCACGGCGCAGATCAGCATGGGCGGCATGCGGGTGACAACCCTGCGGCGCGTGCGCGATTAAGCATCCGGCAGGTGGCGCAGCTTGCCGCCTTGCCTCATTCCCGAAGCCCGGCCGTGCCGGGTTTTTTTACGCCCGCCCGCAGCGGCGCGTCCGCCAATTTATCTTGACATCAAGATAGTTCGCGCCCACACTGGAATTATCTTAACGTCGAGATAGTTCATGTCCACCTCCATTCTCCGTCCCGCCTGGGGCGATATCGTGCTCACGGCGCTGGCGCCCCTGATCTGGGGTTCCACCTACATCGTCACGTCCGAACTGCTGCCGCCGCACCGGCCCTACACGGCGGCCCTGATTCGCGTGCTGCCGGCCGGCCTGCTGTTGCTGCTGATCATGCGGCGCCTGCCCGCGCGGCGCGACTGGGGCCGCGTGCTGATTCTTTCCGCGCTGAATATCGGCGTGTTCCAGGCCCTGCTGTTCGTGGCCGCCTACCGTTTGCCGGGCGGCTTGGCGGCCGTGGTGGGCGCCATCCAGCCGCTCTTGGTGATGGGCCTGGCCTGGGGCGTGGAAGGGCGCCGTCCGGCCCGCCTGGCACTGGGTGCCAGCGTGCTGGGCGTGGCCGGCATGGGCGTGTTGCTGTTGTCGCCGCGCACCGTGTGGGAACCCGTCGGCATCGCGGCCGCGCTGGGCGGCACGGCCTGCATGGCGGCCGGCACCTACCTGACGCGGCGCTGGAAGCCGGACTTGCCCGTGCTGGCGCTGACGGGCTGGCAATTGCTGCTCGGCGGCCTGATGCTGGCGCCCGTCGCCTGGCTGGCCGACGCGCCGTTGCCGGCACTGTCCGTGCAGCAAGTATTGGCTTACGCCTACCTGTGCCTGGCAGGCGCCCTGCTCGCGTATGCCTTGTGGTTTCGCGGCATCAGCCGCCTGTCGCCCGTGGCCGTCTCCTCGCTGGGACTGCTCAGTCCCCTGATGGCCGTCGTCCTGGGCTGGGCCTTGCTGGGGCAAGCCATGACGGGCTGGTCGATGCTGGGCTTGCTGCTGGTGCTGGCCAGCGTGCTGGCCGTGCAGTGGGCCGTAACAAAGTCCTGACTTGCGCGTATTTCCCCTCGGCAGGCTGATCATACCGGCCTGCCCGTTTCCCTCTGGGCGTGCCCTTTTTGCTGCACCGCACATACAGTTTTGCTTGCACTGATATGGGGCATTGAGGCACTATTCGCTTCGCGCAAACGTTTGCGCGCAACGAATTTCCTAAAAAGCATGCAGTACACGTGCTTGACCAACCACTCTGGAGACGCCCATGACATCCCGTATTCGCCTGAAAATGATTGCCGCCGCTGTCCTCGCGTGTGCCTTGCCCGCCGTGCCGGCGATGGCGCAGACGCCAGCCAAACCAAAGGTGGCATTGGTGATGAAGTCGCTCGCTAATGAATTTTTCCTGACCATGGAAAATGGCGCCAAGGCGCATCAGAAGGCCAATGCCGCCAAGTACGACCTGCTGTCGAACGGCATCAAGGATGAAACGGATACGTCGAGCCAGATCAAGCTGGTCGAGCAAATGATCGTCTCGCGCGTCAACGCGCTGGTGATTGCCCCGGCCGACTCGAAGGCGCTGGTGCCGGTGCTGAAAAAAGCCATCGACGCGGGCATCATCGTCGTCAATATCGACAACAAGCTCGACGATGGCGCCCTGAAAGAGAAGGGCATCACCGTGCCCTTCGTCGGTCCGGACAACCGCAAGGGCGCCAAGGTCGTCGGCGACTTCCTGGCCAAGCAGATCAAGAAGGGCGACCCCGTCGGCATCATCGAAGGCGTGTCGACTACCTACAACGCGCAGCAGCGCACCCTGGGCTTCCAGGACGCCATGAGCGCGGCCGGTGCGAAAGTGGTCAGCGTACAGTCGGGCCAGTGGGAAATCGCCCCCGCCAATACGGTGGCGGCCGCCATGCTGAATGCCAACCCGAATATCAAGGCCTTGCTGTGCGGTAACGACAACATGGCCATCGGCGCCGTGTCCGCCATCAAGGCGGCCGGCAAGACGGGCAAAGTGCTCGTCGTCGGCTACGACAACATCAACGCCATCAAGCCGATGCTGGCCGATGGCCGCGTGCTGGCCACCGCCGACCAGTTCGGTTCGCAGCAAGCCGTGTTCGGCATCGAGACCGTGCTGAAAGCCCTGGCGCAGAAGAAGAAACAGGCCGATCTCGGCGGCGTCATCGAAACCAAGGTCGAACTGGTCGCCAAGGGCGCCAAGTCCTGATCGTCTGATCCCGCCGGGGCCAGCGTCCGCGTCTCTGCCTGAGACTGCGGCGCCGGCCCCGCCGCCTTTTTCCGCGGAGTTTTATCATGCCTAACGACATCCCCCCGGCGCCATCAGCCGCCATCCCTCTATTGACCCTGGACAACATCGGTAAGTCCTATGTCGGCCCCGTGCTGGGTGGCGTGGGCTTGCGCTTCGCCCCTGGCCAGGTGCTGGCGCTGACGGGAGAGAACGGCGCGGGCAAGAGTACCCTGTCGAAGATCATCTGCGGCCTGGAGCAAGCCACCACGGGCACGATGCTGCTTGACGGCAAGCCCTACCAGCCCGCCTCGCGCGGCGCCGCCGAGGCGTTGGGCATCCGCATGGTGATGCAGGAATTGAATTTGATTCCCACCCTGTCGATCGCGGAAAACCTGTATTTGAAAAATTTGCCGCAGCGCTTCGGCTTCATCGACCGCACCCGTCTCGAGCGCGATGCGCGCGAACAGATGGAGAAAGTGGGCCTGGGCGGCCTCGACCCGTGGACCCTGGTCGGCGAACTGGGCATCGGCCACCAGCAAATGATCGAAATCGCGCGCAACCTGATCGGCGCCTGCCGCCTGCTGGTGTTAGATGAGCCGACGGCCATGCTGACGCACCGCGAAGTGGAATTGCTGTTCCTGCAGATCGAACGCCTGAAAGCCGACGGCGTGTGCATCATCTATATTTCCCACCGCCTGGAAGAACTCAAGCGCGTGGCCGACCGCATCGCCGTGCTGCGCGACGGCCAGCTGGTGTGCGACGACGACATCGCGGGCCATTCCGCCGCCGACCTGGTCAGCCTGATGGTGGGCCGTTCGGCCGACGACGCCGTCGACCTGAGCGGGCGGACCATCGGCGCGCCGCTGCTGCGCGTGCGGGGCCTGGCGCGCGGCAAGGTGGTCAATCCGACCTCGTTTGACTTGCGCGCCGGCGAAATCCTCGGCATTGCCGGCCTGATCGGCTCGGGCCGCACGGAATTGCTGCGCCTGATCTTCGGCGCCGACCGCGCCGACGCCGGCGACGTGTTCCTCGGCGACAGCGAAATACCCGCCGCCTTGCACTCGCCGCAGGCAGCCGTGAAAGCGGGCATCGCCATGATCACGGAAGACCGCAAGGGACAAGGTTTGTTGTTGCGCCAGTCCATCGCCGTCAACACGACCCTGGCTTCGCTCGATACCGTCAGTGGCGCCGGCTGGCTCAACGACGCGGCCGAAGCGACGGTGGCCGACGATTACATTCAGCGCCTGGGCATCCGCTCGCGCAACAGCGCGCAAACGGTGGCGGAGTTGTCCGGCGGCAACCAGCAAAAGGTGGTGATCGCCCGCTGGCTGTACCGCGACTGCCCCGTGATGCTGTTCGACGAGCCCACGCGCGGCATCGATATCGGCGCCAAGTTTGATATTTATCAGGTGCTGGCCGAACAGGCACGCCAGGGCAAGGGCCTCGTCATCGTGTCGAGCGATTTGCGCGAACTGATGCTGATCTGCGACCGCATCGCCGTCATGAGCGCGGGCAGCATCGTCGACACCTTCGAGCGCGGCGCCTGGAGCCAGGACGCGCTGCTGTCGGCCGCCTTCTCCGGCTATTTGACCCCCAACTCCACTCCAGCTGCGGCCTGATCCGCCGGAAAGATTCCCATGACCTCCAACTCCTCTCCTTCGTATCTGCAGCGCAGCCTGGCCGACCTGAAAAACTATGCGGGCCTGATCGGCGCCTTGCTGGCCATGTGCGTGCTGTTCTCGTTTGCCAGCGAAAACTTTTTTACTTTGGCGACCTTGAGTACCCTGTCGAACAACATCCCGACCCTGGTCGTGATGGCCGTCGGCATGACGTTCGTGCTGATCATCGGCGGCATCGACCTGTCCGTCGGTTCCGTGATGGCGCTGGCCGCTTCCGTGCTGTCGCTGGCCGTCGTGCACTGGGGCTGGCCCGTGTGGAGCGCGGCCCTGCTGGGCATGTTCGTCGCCGCCCTGTGCGGCGCCACGACGGGCCTGATTTCCGTCGGCTGGCGCATTCCCTCGTTCATCGTGTCCTTGGGCGTGCTGGAAATGGCGCGCGGCATGGCGTATCAAGTGACGAACTCGCGCACGGAATACATCGGCAGCGCCGTGGACGGCATCAGCTCGCCCATCGCGTTTGGCCTGTCGCCCGCCTTCATCGCCTCGATCGCCATCGTCGTCATCGGCCACCTGGTACTCACGCGCACGGTGCTGGGACGCCACTGGATCGGCATCGGCACGAATGAAGAAGCCGTGCGTTTGTCCGGCATCAATACAAAACCGTCGAAAGTACTGGTGTTTGCCTTGATGGGCTTTCTGGCCGGCGTGGGCGCCCTGTTCCAGGTGTCACGCCTGGAAGCGGCCGACCCGAATGGCGGCGTGGGCATGGAGTTGCAAGTGATCGCCGCCGTCGTGATCGGCGGCACGAGCCTGATGGGCGGGCGCGGTTCCGTCATCAGCACGTTTATCGGCGTGTTGATCATTTCCGTGCTGGAAGCGGGCCTGGCGCAAGTGGGCGTGTCCGAACCCGTGAAACGCATCGTTACGGGCCTGGTGATCGTTGCCGCCGTCGTGCTCGACACCTACCGCCGCCGCGGCGAGCGTTCATAATACTGGCCCATGGCAACCATCAAGCAAGTGGCGCAGGCGGCGGGGGTATCGTTTACCACCGTGTCGCACGTCCTCAACAATACCCGCCCCGTCAGCGACGAGGCGCGCCGCGCCGTGCTGGCGGCGGCGGAGGCACTGCATTACGTGCCCAGCGCGCTGGCGCGTTCCTTGCGCAGCCGCAGCACGGGCACCATCGGCCTGATCATTCCGAACAATACGAACCCGTATTTCTCGGAAGTGGCGCGCGGCATCGAGGACAGCTGCTACGCGGCCGGCTACAGCGTGATTTTGTGCAACTCCGATGACGATCCCGTCAAGCAGCGCGATTACCTGAACGTGCTGCTGACCAAGCGCTGCGACGGCCTGATTTTGTCCGCGCTGGCCGACAGCGATGGCGAATTGCTGCGCAAGATGAAGGTGCCGGCCGTGCTGCTCGACCGCGCGCCCAGCGACCTGGCCATCGATGCGGTGGCCGTCGATAACCGCGCCGGCGGCGCCCTGGCCGCGCGCCATCTGCTGGGACTGGGACGCCGGCGCCTCGCCTGCATCGCCGGTCCCCGCGAAGTGAGCATTTCCAACGAGCGCATCGCCGGCGCGCGCAGCGCCATGGCGGACGCGGGCGTGACCCTGGCCGACGCCCTGTGCGTGCATGGCGATTTTACGAGCGCGGGCGGTTATGCGGCCGCGCTGGACTTGCTGGCGCTGCCCCAGGGCCAGCGTCCGGACGCCTTGTTCTGCTGCAATGATTTGATGGCTTTTGGCGCCCTGCGCGCCGCCGCCGAGCGCGGCATTGCCGTGCCGGGCGAACTGGCCGTCGTCGGCTTCGACGATATCGACCTGGCCAGCTTCGTGCATCCGGCCTTGAGCAGCGTGGCGCAAAATACGCGCGAGCTGGGCCGCATCACGGCCGCCTGCCTGCTGGCGCGCATCGCCGACCCCGCCTTGCCGCGCCAGCAGCGCAGCATCGCGCCCGAGCTGCACGTGCGCGGCTCCAGCGTGGCCGCCACCGTACCTCCTGCTGTACCTACTTCTTCTCCTGCAACTGAACTGATGGGAATGACATCATGATCGTGGTTATCGGCAGCATCAATATGGACCTGGTCTTGCGCGTGCCGCGCATGCCCCTCCCCGGCGAAACCCTGACGGGCGGCGCATTTAGAACTATTCCTGGCGGCAAGGGCGCCAACCAGGCTGTGGCCTGCGCGCGCCTGAGCGGCAAAGTGGCGGGCGCCCAGCAAGTGGCCATGGTCGGCTGCGTGGGCGACGACGCGTTCGGCGCCACCTTGCGCGCGGCGCTGGTGGGCGACGGCATCATCGACAGCCACATCACCACCTTGCCGGGCGTCGCGTCCGGCATCGCTTCCATCCTCGTCGACGACCATGGCCAGAACAGCATCGTGATCGCCGGCGGCGCCAACGATCTGTTGAGCCCCGCGCACATTGACGCTGCGCAAGGTTTGATCGAGCAGGCCGATATCGTCGTGCTGCAGCTGGAAACGCCGATGGCCACCGTCGTGCACGCGATTCAACTGGCCCGCTCGCTGGGCAAGACCGTGGTGCTGAACCCGGCGCCGGCCGCCAGCTTGCCGGAAGGCGTGCTGGAACTGGTCGACTACCTGATTCCGAATGAAATCGAAGCGGCCATGCTGGCCGGCGTCAGCCCGGAAGGCGCGGACGCCAAGGCGCTGGCGGCCGCGCTGCAAAAGCTGGGCAGCGACAACGTCATCATCACCCTCGGCTCCAAGGGCGTGCATGCGGCCCTGTATGGCGGCGATTACACGTTTCCGGCCGAAGCGGTGCAAGCGGTCGACACGACGGCGGCCGGCGACACTTTCATCGGCGGTTTTGTGGCGGGCCTGGCGTCCGGCATGGACGAGGCGGAAGCGATAGGTCAAGGCCAGCGCGCGGCTGCCTGGAGCGTCACCAAGCCCGGCGCGCAAACCTCGATCCCCCACTTGCACGAGTTGTTTTGAGACCATGAAAAAATCACCGCTGCTGAATATCGCACTGTCGCAACTGATCGCCTCGCTGGGCCATGGCGACATGCTCGTCATCGGCGACGCGGGCTTGCCGTCGCAGCCGGGCGTGCCCCTGATCGACCTGGCCCTGACGCGCGGCATTCCCGGCTTCATCGATACCGTGAACACGGTATTGAGCGAAATGCAGGTGGAATACCATTTGCTCGCCAGCGAGTTGCCGCAGCACAATCCGGCCATGGCGGCGCAGGTGGCGGCCCTGGCCTTGCCCGATGCGCGCCAGGTGACGCATGATGAGTTCAAGCAATTGAGCAAGGGCGCGCGCGCCATCGTGCGCACGGGCGAGTGCAGTCCGTATGCCAACATCATTTTGGTGGCCGGCGTCGTGTTCTAGCGCAAACAAACGCCAGATTGTTTGCCAAAAACATTAACGCTATTGTCCTCACTGAAATAGTTATCCTTCGGCAAAAGGGGCGGCTACAATAGCCGTATCCCTGCCAGCCCGGCAGCTTCCTGTGGTGTGCCGCCATGCCGATGAAAGCCCGCGACGCTTTCCGCTTTGTCTTGCCGCTCGCCGGCAGGCTGGCGCGCGGCTGGCGCGGCCTGTTCTTCCTGCTGCTGTGCCTGGCCACACAAGCCCGGGCGCTGGAGCCCGTCTCCCTGCAGCTCAATTTCACGCACCAGTTCCAGTTCGCCGGCTATTACGCGGCCATCGAGCAGGGTTATTACCGCGAGGCGGGCCTCGACGTGACGCTGCTCGAAGGCAGCGGCGCGCCGCGCGCCGAGGCGGCCGTGCTGGCGGGTCAGGCCGAGTATGGCGTGGGCAACAGCACCCTGCTGCTCAGCCGCCTGGCCGGCAAACCCCTGGTGGTACTGGCCGTCGTGTTCCAGCATTCGCCCAGCGTGCTGCTGATGCGCCAGCAAGGCGGCGCGCCCGACGTGCGCAAGCTGGTGGGGGCGCCCGTGATGATAGGCGCGCCCACCGACGTGGCGGCCGCATCCGATGAAGTGTCGCTGTTCCTGCGGAAAATGGGTGTCGCGCCGCAGCAGATGCGTCACTTGCCGCCCAGCTACAGAATCGAGGATTTGATCAATGGCAAGGTCGATGCGATTGCCGCGTATTCCACCAACGAACCCGATTACCTGGACCGGGCGGGATTTCCCTATTACCAGTTTACGCCGCGCACGGCCGGCATCGATTTTTACGGCGACAACCTGTTTACCAGCGAGCACGAACTGCGCCGCCATCCCGAGCGCGTGAAAGCATTCCGCGCTGCCAGCCTGCGCGGCTGGCAATACGCAATGGCGCACCGCGAGGAAATGGCGCAGCTGATCCACGTCAAATACAGCCAGCGCCACGACCATGCCCACCTGCTGTACGAGGCGCAGCAGATGGAGCTGCTGCTGCAGCCCACACTGGTGGAACCGGGCTACATGAATCCCCAGCGCTGGCAGCATATCGCCGATACCTATGCCGCCATGGGCGTGCTGCCGCGCAATGCCACGGACAGCCGCGCCTACCAGGGCTTTTTGTATCGCCCCGTGCCGGGCGCGGATCTCGGCTGGCTGTACCTGTCGCTGGGCGTGGCGGGCAGCTTGCTGGCCGTGTCGGCGGCCTTTCACTTCAGCAATCTGGCGCGCGAGCGCCGCCGCACGGAAGAAACCATCCGCCAGGGAGAACTGCGCTTTCGCACCATGTTCGAGGAAGCACCCATGGGCATCGCCCTGATCGATACCCTGAGCGGGCGTTTTCTCGATATCAATCCCCGCTACCTGGCCATCAGCGGCCGCAGCCTGGAGCACATGAAGCAATCGAGCTGGATGGAGATCAGCCATCCCGACGACGTGGCGGGCGAGCAGGAACAGGTGGCGCAATTGCTGGCGCGCAGCCTGCCCGGCTTTCGCCACTCGAAACGCATCGTGCGGCCCGATGGCGGCGTGGTGTGGGTCGATGCCTCGGTGACGGCCATCGACACGGCGCGCCACCGTGGCCCGCACCACCTGTGCATGCTGGAAGACGTGACGGACAAGCGGCAAACGGAAGCGCTGATCTGGCAGCAAGCCAATTTCGATACCCTGACGCAATTGCCGAACCGCCGCATGTTCCACGAGCGCCTGCGCCAGGCGCTGGCCCAGGGCCGGCGCGATACGAGCCGCGTAGCCATCCTGTTCATCGACCTCGACCATTTCAAGGAAGTCAACGACACCCTGGGCCACCACCAGGGTGATATCCTGCTGATCGAGGCGGCGCGGCGCATCCGCGTGGGCGTGCGCGAAACGGACACGGTGGCGCGCCTGGGCGGCGATGAATTCACGGTAATCCTGTCCGACCTTGATGATCTGCAGCAAGTCGACCGCATCGCGCGGCAGATACTCGACGGCTTGCTGGCGCCGTTCCTGCTGGGCCAGGAGCAGGCCTTCGTCTCCGCCTCGATCGGCATCACCCTGTACCCTGACGACGCGGGCAATATCGAAGACTTGCTCAAGCATGCGGACCAGGCCATGTATGTCTCGAAGGGCGCGGGGCGCAACCGCTACAGTTATTTCACGCCCGCCATGCAGGTGGCGGCCGTCAACCGCATGCGCATGGGGGCGGACTTGCGCACGGCCCTGCGCGAACAGCAGATGCGGCTGCATTACCAGCCCATCGTCGAGCTGCATAGCGGCAATATTGCCAAAGTGGAAGCCTTGCTGCGCTGGCACCATCCGCAGCGGGGCATCATCTGTCCATCCGATTTCCTGGCGCTGGCCGAAAGCAGCGGGCTGATCGTCGACATCGGCGACTGGGTGCTGCGCACGGCGGCCGCGCAATTGCTGCGCTGGCGCGCGCAGGGCCAGGCCATCGGCTTGCCGGGGCTGCAACTGTGCCTGAACCAGTCGCCGCTGGAGCTGCAGCGCGAAGCGGAGGCGCCCGGCACCTGGCTGCGCCAGCTGCTGGCGCTCGATGTGCCGCCTTCGGCCATCGTGCTCGACATGCGCGAAGATGTGCTTTTACCTAGCGGCAATAGCATGGCGCCACGCCTGCAGCACCTGCGCGAGGCGGGCTTGCAGATCGCCCTCGACGACTTTGGCAGCGGCCAGGCTTCGCTGACGCAATTGCAGCATTGCGGCATCGATTACCTGAAGCTCGACGGCGTGCTGGTGCGCAAGCTGGCCCCCGGCGCCAGCGAGCTGGCGCTGTGCGAAGCCATCGTCACCATGGCGCACAAGCTGGGTTTGCAGGTGATTGCCGAAGGGGTGGAGACGCCGGAGCAGCGCGTGCTGCTGCAGGACATCGGCTGCGATTTTGCGCAAGGCGATCTGTTTGCGCCCCCGCTGGCCATCGAAGCGTTCGATGCGCTGCTGCATGCCCGGCGGCCCTTGCACCCTTGAAACAGACGTAGCCCGCCACCAGATTTGACGCAAGCCTGCGGGACAGGGCTCCCGGCCCGAACGGGCTTATACTCGATGGGCTGGCGCCTGCGCCCGGCTCCAGCTGTCACCGGTTCGCGTCATGTGAACCGGGCGCGCAGGCAACTCTTCTTCCATTCACTCAACTCGAGGTGACCTCATGGGCATTTTCAGCAATATCTACAACAAGATCTTCCACCATTCGTCCGACGCTGCCCCGGCAGCCACGCCAGCTGCCGCCACCGACGCGCCAGCGGCAGCCGCACCGGCGGCCGCACCTGCCGCTGCCGTGCCGGTGGTGGACGTGGAAGTGGTGCTGGTCGACCTGGCCAGCAAAAACGCGGAAAAACTCAATTGGCGCACGTCCATCGTCGACCTGATGAAATTGCTTCAACTCGACAGCAGCCTGGCGTCGCGCAAGGAACTGGCGCAAGAGCTGCACTTCACGGGCGACACCAATGATTCGGCCAGCATGAATATCTGGCTGCATCGCCAGGTGATGATCAAGCTGGCGGAAAACGGCGGCAAAGTACCGGAAGAACTCAAAAATTAAAGACCCGGCGGCAGGAAGGGAAACCCTTGTTGTCGCTGTTCAATCCCGTGGGAACTGCCTATCATGGAGTTCCCATGGCGTCATGATAGTTAAAACCAATTGAAACTATTGTGACAATCAATTTTGCATATGGGTTAAAACCCCTTACACTAGAGTCTTACTGATTCACCACACGAGAGGAAATGACTATGTCGCTGATCAATACCCAAGTTAAACCATTCAAGGCAACCGCATACCACAATGGCAAATTCGTCGATCTGACGGAAGCGTCGCTGAAAGGCAAGTGGTCGGTATTCGTCTTCTACCCAGCCGACTTCACCTTCGTTTGCCCAACCGAACTGGAAGATCTGGCCGATCACCACGCCGAGTTCCAGAAGCTGGGCGTCGACGTGTACGGCATCTCGACCGATACCCACTTCGCGCACAAAGCATGGCACGACACCTCGGACGCGATCAAGAAAGTGCAATACGCACTGATCGGCGACCCGACGGGCGCCCTGTCGCGCAACTTCGAAGTCATGATCGAAGAAGAAGGCCTGGCACTGCGCGGCACCTTCGTCATCAATCCGGACGGCTTCATCAAAGTGCTGGAAGTGCATGACAACGGCATCGGCCGTGACGCCGCAGAACTGTTGCGCAAAGTCAAAGCCGCCCAGTACGTGGCTTCCCACCCAGGCGAAGTGTGCCCGGCAAAATGGACGGAAGGCGCAGCAACGCTGACCCCATCGCTGGACCTGGTCGGCAAGATCTAAGTCTCGATGCACGATGTAGCAAACAAGTAGTTACCGCGATGCCGGACCGGGCGTCCGGCCCGGCATTCGCCTAAATATTTGTAAAGGAAGAAAAAATCATGTTAGATGCAACCCTCAAAACCCAACTGAAATCCTACCTGGAAAAAGTGGTGTATCCGCTTGAGCTGGTCGCTTCTCTCGATGACAGCGCAAAAGCCCGCGAGATGAAGGAATTGCTCCAGGAGATAGTCCTGTTGAGCGACAAGATCACGCTGGTCGAGCGCCTTGACGCTGGCGTACGGGTTCCGTCGTTCAGCATCAACCGTACCGGCTCCGACATCGGCGTGCGTTTCGCCGGTGTGCCGCTGGGCCACGAATTTACCTCGCTGGTGCTGGCGCTGCTGCAAGTGGGCGGCCACACCATCAAGTTCGACGATGCCGTGATCGAGCAGATCCGCAACCTCGACGGCGATTACGAATTTGAAACGTTTATTTCTCTGAGTTGCCATAACTGCCCGGAAGTGGTGCAGGCCTTGAATGCCATGGCCGTGATCAACCCGCGCATCAAGGTCACCACCATCGATGGCGGCGTGTTCCCGAAGGAAGTGGAAGAACGCCAGATCATGGCCGTGCCGATGATGTTCCTGAATGGCCAACACTTTGGCCAGGGACGCACGAATGTCGAGGAAATCCTCGCCAAGCTCGACACCAACGCCGGCGCACGCCAGGCGGCAGCGTTGAACAAGAAAGACGTGTTTGATGTGCTGATCGTCGGCGGCGGCCCTGCCGGCGCGGCAGCAGCCATCTACGCGGCCCGCAAAGGCATCAACACGGGCGTGCTGGCCGAGCGTTTCGGCGGCCAGGTGCTCGATACCCTGGCCATCGAGAATTTTATTTCCGTCAAGGAAACCGATGGTCCGAAGTTCGCCGTGGCGCTGGAACAGCACGTCAAGGAATACGACGTCGACATCATGAACACGCAGCGCGCCGCGAAATTGACGCCAGGCAAGCTGATCGAGATTGAAACGGCGAATGGCGCCGTGCTGAAAGCCAAGACCGTCATCCTGGCCACCGGCGCCCGCTGGCGCGAAATCAACGTGCCGGGCGAGAAGGAATACCGCAACCACGGTGTCGCCTACTGCCCGCACTGCGACGGTCCTTTGTTCAAGGGCAAGCGCGTGGCCGTGATCGGCGGCGGCAACTCGGGTGTGGAAGCGGCGATCGACCTGGCCGGCCTCGTGAAACACGTGACCCTGATCGAGTTCGGCGCGGAATTGCGTGCCGATGCGGTGCTGCAGCGCAAGCTGCACAGTCTGCCTAACGTGACCGTGATTACGTCGGCGCAAACCACCGAGATCCACGGCGACGGCAAGATCGTCAATGGCCTTTCCTACACGGACCGGGTCAGCGGCGAGTCGAAGAAGGTCGAACTGGAAGGCGTTTTCGTGCAAATCGGCCTGGTGCCGAACACGGAATGGCTGAAAGGCACGGTAGCCCTGTCGCGCCACGGCGAAATCGAAGTGGACGCACGCGGCCAGACCTCGATCCCCGGCGTGTTTGCGGCCGGCGACGTCACCACGGTGCCGTACAAGCAGATCATCATCGCCACCGGCGAAGGCGCCAAGGCAGCCCTGTCCGCCTTTGACCACCTGATCCGCTCGGACGACGAGGAAGTGGTTGACGAGTCCGCAGCGAAAGAAGCACTGACGGCCTAACTATTGAGCCTTATCAAGAAAAAACCGGAACTGCCGCAAGGTGGTTCCGGTTTTTTTATGCGCGCAGGAAACTTAACTGCCCGCGTACAGGGGATTGGCGGCCACATACACTTGAATGCCGTCAACGGGCATGTCCTTCGGCGCGATGTCGCTCAGGGCAAAGGCGGTCCTGTTGTTAAAAGTCTGCACGTGCCACGTAAAACGCTGGCCGGCGCGCGCGATGGTGACGGTTTCACCGCGCGTGACGTTGATGTGGCGGGTATCGGCCTGCAGTTCGATGCTGCGCTGGGCGGCGGCGTGGGGCGCGCTGCTGCCATAGTCGGCGGCCGTGCCCGTGGGACCGGCGGCGAGGGCCGAGGCGGCACAGGTGGTGATAGCGGCGCACAGGATGGCCAGGGCGCTGCGGTGGGTGTTCAACATGATTTCTCCAAGAATAAGCCTGGCGCGCCGAATAAGCGCGCCGTGTTGTCGTCGTGGCTGCACCGGGATCGCCGGTTTTTGCAACACGGCATCGTAAGCTGTCCTTGGCCGATCTGCAAAGCTGTATTTCCTGTCTATATTTCCACCGTCGCCGCCAGCGGCACGTCCGGCGCCAGGTGGCTGGTCAGCACGATGCACTGGCGCGCCAGGCGGGATGGTTCGGCCAGTCGCTGGCGCAAGTACGCCATGGCGGCCGCGTCGAGGCCGTTGAGCGGCTCGTCGATCAGCAGCAGGCGCACGGGCAAGGCCAGTGCCAGTGCCAGTTGCAGTTTTTTATGCTGGCCCAGCGAGAGGGCGTTGATGCTTTGCTGCAAGGTTGGCAGCAGGGCAAACGCGCTCAGCTCATCGTTCAGCAGGGCTTCGTCGCTGCCCGGGTACAGGGCCAGGTGCAGGTCGAGAAATTCGTGCACCTGCAGCCAGGGCAGGGCGGGCGCATCGCCGCCGCAATAGAACGTGTGCGCGCGGTAGGCCAGCGGCATGCGAGCGCTGTCGATGTCGTCCAGGCGGATGCTGCCGCGCGCGGGCAGCAGGGCGCCGCCCGCCAGCTTCAGCAGGGTCGTCTTGCCGGCCCCGTTCGCGCCGCGCAGCCAGGTCACGCCGGGGCCGAATTGCTGCTTGAACCCCTGGAAGACGCTGTGCGTGGGGAAGTGAAAATCGAGGTGCTCGATGTGCAGGGTGGGGGAACAGGCATTCAATTCCATAATTCGCTTCCGATGGCGCTCAAGGCAAGGATGGACAGGACCACGAGGGCGACACGCCCGCGTGCCGTCAGGCGGGGCAGGCCGACGATGGCCAGCAGGGCGACGCTGGCCGTGATGGCGTACACCGTGGTCACGCGCTGCTGCAGGGCGGCGGGATCGGTGGCGTACAGCAAGGCGCCCGCGCCCAGCAGCACGGCAAACGCCGGCAGCAGGCTGGCCGCGCAGGCCAGGCGCAGCAAGGGCGCGCTGGCCAGGGGCCAGGCGTTCAGCACGGGGCGCAGCACGGCGATCTGCTCGCGCACGGCCTTGTCGCCGCGGTCCGTCACGATGACCAGGCTGGCGCTGGCCAGCAAGCCCAGCAGCGGCGCGGGCACGAGGGGCATGCGCAGCAGCCAGGCCAGCATGCTGGCGCCGGCCGTGGCCAGCAGCACGCTTTGCTGCAGGCCGATCACATTCTCGTTGCGCCAGAACGGCAGCCAGAACAGCTGGCGCCACAGGAAGACGCTGCGCCAGCGGGGGTGCTGCGGCACATAGGTGCTCATCGTGGCCGGGCGCGCCGTTTGTGCGGGGCGTGGCGCGCGCAGGCGCCGGGCCACGATGAGCGTCGTCAGCAGCCAGGCCAGCAGCCATGCGCCAATGGTGGCAATAGTGCCTGGCGCGGCAACCGGGCGCAGCCAGGGCGGCGACTGCAGCAGCCAGATGGCGGCCGAGACGGCATAGGCAAGGCCCAGCGGCAGCATCAGCAGGCCGGCCACGGCGATATCGGCTTGCCAGCGCAGGCGCGGCGGCAAGGGCAGCTGGCGCAGCCAGGCGGCGGTATGCGCCGGCAGCAATCGCTTGCGCAGCAGCCAGGCGGGCAGGCAGGTGAGCAGGGCTTGCGTGCCGATGATGGCCAGGGCGGCGGGCCAGGGCTGGTTCACGGCGAGAAAGCCGGGCAGGGCGATGACGCTGAGCAGGCCCAGCAGGACGGGACCGGCCAGGAAAAAGAAGATTTCCACGGAACTGGTCACGCTGGCGGCAAATTGCAGCAAAGCATGATGGGCCAGGCGCAAGCGCAGGGCGAGGTAGGGGGAAAAGCTGCGGGGCAGGCGCATCAAGGCGTGGACTGAGTCAGGGTAGCGCTGATTCTAGTGCATTTGCTGCCCGGAAATGGGAAAAGCCCTTCGGTTCCAGGAACCAAAGGGCTTTTCTTTTATTGGCGGAGCGGACGGGACTCGAACCCGCGACCCCCGACGTGACAGGCCGGTATTCTAACCAACTGAACTACCACTCCAAGCTCGTATGATCTGTGTTGCTGATCCATGAAGCACTGGATAATTTTCTGTTTGGTGGGTGCTGAGAGGCTCGAACTCCCGACCTACGCCTTGTAAGGGCGCCGCTCTACCAACTGAGCTAAGCACCCGCATACCCAGAAAACTATCCCGACGTTTGTCACCACGTCTGGAAGAGGCACTATTATAGGGGGCGCTTTCACGCTTGTGCAACTATTCTTATGGGATAAAAGCAGTTTTTTTGCTGAAAAGCGCAAAAATGCTCAAAGGAGGGGGGGCTGGCGTGTTTTTGGCTGCTGAAATGGGAAAAGCCCTTCGGTTCCAGGAACCAAAGGGCTTTTCTTTTATTGGCGGAGCGGACGGGACTCGAACCCGCGACCCCCGACGTGACAGGCCGGTATTCTAACCAACTGAACTACCACTCCAAGCTCGTATGATCTGTGTTGCTGATCCATGAAGCACTGGACAGTTTTCTGATTTGGTGGGTGCTGAGAGGCTCGAACTCCCGACCTACGCCTTGTAAGGGCGCCGCTCTACCAACTGAGCTAAGCACCCGTTGCTTGTCTCAGAAAACCATCCCGACGTTTGTCACCACGTCTGGAAGAGGCGCTATTATAAGATGGCTAAAATCCTTCTGCAAGCGCTTTTTCACATTATTCCGTGATATTCCACTGCGACAGCATCCACGCCATATTAAACGCGTTCTCGGCGATGGCGTTATAGCGGCCCGACGCGCCGCCGTGGCCGGCGCCCATATTCGTTTTCAGCAGCAAGGGATTGCCGTCCGTTTTATGCGCGCGCAGCTTGGCCACGTACTTGGCCGGTTCCCAGTACATGACCTGGCTGTCGTTCAGGCCCGTCGTCACCAGCATGGCAGGATAATTCTTGCGGGCAATGTTGTCGTAGGGCGAGTAGCTGAGCATGTAGTCGTAGGCCGCCTTCTGGTTCGGGTCGCCCCATTCCAGGTACTCTCCCGTGGTCAGCGGCAGGCTGGCGTCCATCATGGTGTTCATCACGTCGACAAAGGGCACGGCCGCGTGCACGGCGTGGAACAGCTCGGGGCGCATGTTGACGACGGCGCCCATCAGCAGGCCGCCCGCGCTGCCGCCTTGGATGATCAGGCGGTTCGGACTCGTCCATTTTTCGCGCACCAGGTAGTCGGCGCTGTCGATGAAGTCGTTGAAGGTGTTTTTCTTCTTCATCAGCATGCCGTCTTCATGCCACGCTTCGCCCATGTCCGTGCCGCCGCGGATGTGCGCCTGCGCGTAGATGACGCCCCGCTCCAGCAGGCTGATGCGGCTGATGGCAAAACTGGCTTCCGTCGAGATGCCGTAGGAACCATATGAATACAGCAGCAGCGGCGCGGAACCGTCGAGCTTGACGCCCTTCTTGTAGACGATCCACAGCGGCACTTGCACGCCGTCGCGCGCCTTCACCCACAGGCGCTGCGTCGTGTAGCGGCTGCCGTCAAAGCCGCCGACGATTTCCTGCTGCTTCAGCACCGTGCGCTTGCCATCCTGCATGCTGACGTCGATGACGGTGGGCGGCGTGACGGGCGACTGGTAGGACATGCGAAATTGTGTGGCGGAAAATTCCGGCGTACCGACGGATGTCGCCAGGTAGACGGGGTCGTCGAACTGCACGGTTTTCCAGTTCTTTTGCGCAAAATCAAGGATGCGCGCGCGGTTCAGGGCGCGGGCCTTTTCCATCACCACCAGGTAGCCCTGGAAGACGTCGATGGACTGGATCACGGCGTCCTTGTTGTGCGGCACGACGGGTTTCCAGTGCTTCGGCTGCGGCGCGGTGACCGGCGCGCTGACGACGCGGAAATTCTTCGCATCCTTGTTGGTCAGAATATACAGCTGGCCGTCGCGGTGCTCGATGCCGTAGCGGTGGCCCTTCTCGCGTGGCAGCACGCTTTGGAAACTGCCTTCCGGCTTGTTCGTTGGCAACAGCAGCACTTCGCTCGTGTCCGTGCTGCGCGCCGTGAGCACAAAGTAGCGCTGGTCGCGCGTGCGGCTCACGCCGATGGCGAATTGCTCCACCGGCTCGTGGTAGACCTGCTGCGGCGTGCCGCCCAGCGCCAGGCGGAACAAGCGGTCAGCGCGCTTGGTGGTGGCGTCTTCCTGCGTCAGCATCAGGGTGGCATTGTCCGCCGCCCAGGCCAGCGAGGTCACGCGCGGCATGCTGTCCGAGAGCAACTTGCCCGTCTTCAAATCCTTGACATGCAGCTCGTACTGGCGGAAACCCGTCGTGTCCGTGGTGTAGGCCAGCAATTGTTCATTCGGGCTGACGCTGAAGGCGCGCACGGCAAAGAATTTGTGGCCTTCGGCCAGTTGATTCTGGTCAAGCAAAATCTCTTCGACCGCCTGGGCGTCATACGCGCCCTTCGCGCCCACGGGGCGGCGGCAATGGATCGGATATTGCTTGCCCGCTTCCACGCGCGTGTAATAGTAGAAATTGCCCTGGCGCGCGGGAACGGACAGGTCCACTTCCTGCATGCGGCCCTTGATTTCCGCATACACCTTGTCGGCCAGCGGCTGGATCGGGGCCGTGACGGCGGCCGTGTAGGCGTTTTCCGCATTCAGGTAGTCGATCACGGCAGGGTCGGTCTTCTTTTGCAGCCAGCGGTAGTCGTCCGTGACGACCGTGCCGTGGCGCGTTTCCTGCCAGGCCGTCTTGGCGGCGACGGGCGCGGTGGCAGCGGTGGCGTCGGCGGCCAGCGCGGATGGCGCCAGCGTGGACAGCAGCAGGGCCGGCACGATGGATGAGCAGGCGGCAATGCGGCGCAAGGCGTGATGTGCTGTGGACAAGGCAACTCCTTCGGTTCGTTGTTGTGCAGCAATTCTATTCTTGCTAAATAGAAAAGCCAATCATGATTTCAGTCAACACGGCGCGGTACTTGCATCCACAGGCATTTCCAGCGATACTGTATATAACAACAGTATTTAACTGCATTCCGCCGCGAGGTGCCCTTGACCACATCTGCCTCCCCCCTTCTCGAGCCGCCCGCCCGCCGCTGGATAGCCCACCTGGACATGGACGCCTTCTTTGCCTCCGTGGAATTGCTGAAATATCCCGAATTGCGCGGCGAGCCGGTGGTGATCGGCGGCGGCCGGCTGCAGCAGCCCGTGCTGCAGGAAGACGGCACGCGGCAATTTGCGCGCATGCGCGACTACGTGGGGCGCGGCGTCGTCACCACCTCGACCTATGCGGCGCGCGCGTTCGGCGTGTTTTCCGCCATGGGCATCATGAAGGCGGCGAAACTGGCGCCCGACAGCATCCTGCTGCCCGCCGATTTCGAGGCTTACCGCGAGTATTCCGCCCGTTTCAAGCAAGCCGTGGCGCAGTTGTGTCCCATCATCCAGAACGTGGGCATCGATGAAATCTATGTCGACCTGACGGAATACGGCGAGCAGGCGCCTATCATGGCGGCGCGCCTGAAGGCGGCCGTGTCCGAGGCGACGGGCCTGTCGTGCTCGATCGGCCTGGCGCCGAACAAATTGCTGGCGAAAATTTGTTCCGACCTGGAAAAACCCGACGGTCTGACCATTTTGTCGCCCGAGGACATTGAAACGCGCGTGTGGCCCTTGCCGGCAAAAAAGATCAACGGCATCGGCCCGAAGGCGACGGCCAAGCTGGAAGCCTTGGGTGTCAATACCATCGGCGAGCTGGCGCGGGCCGACATGGCCATGCTGCGCACGCAGTTCGGCGACCTGTACACGGGCTGGCTGCGCCAGGCGGCGCTGGGCATCGACGAGCGGCCCGTACAGACGAGCCGGGAAACCAAGTCCGTCAGCCGCGAAACGACGTTCGAGCGCGACTTGCAGGTGGTGCGCGACCGCGCCACCCTGTCGGAAAAGCTGGAAAGCCTGTGCACGCGCGTGGCGGGCGACCTCGATAAACAGTCGCTGGCGGGGCGCACGGTGGGCATCAAGCTGCGCTTCGAGGATTTCAGCACCGTCACGCGCGACGTCACCCTGCCCAGCGCCACGGCGGACGCCGCCGCCATCCTGCGCGCCAGCCGCGACTGCTTGCGGCGCGTGCCGTTCGAGAAAAAAATCCGCCTGCTGGGCGTGCGCATCTCGACCTTGTCCGATCCGGCCGTCGTGACGCGGCAGATACCCGCCCAGGCGGAGCTGTTTCCCGCCCTGTAGCGGCGTTTCCTACAAGATACATACCGCGCCAGACCGCGCTTTTGACGGCATTTTCATGTCGAAAGTGTAGAATGGCGTTCCCCTGGCACTACTGAAACAAACGGAAGACAAAAACTATGTGGTTCAAGAATCTTCAGATTTACCGCCTGCCCGCACCATGGGCCTATACGCCAGAACAACTGGAAGAGGCCTTGTCCTCGAACAAATTTACGCCGGCGACCAGCATGGATCTGATGCGCCAGGGCTGGGATACGCCGCGCCCGAACGGCGGCCTGGTCCATGTTGTCAACAAGCAAATGCTGATCCTGCTGGGCACGGAAAAGAAATTGCTGCCAGCGACCGTCATCAACCAGGTGGCCAAGGCCCGCGCCGCCGAGATGGAAGAAGCGCAAGGCTTTGCGCCTGGTAAGAAGGCCATGAAGGAATTGAAGGAGCGCGTGGCCGACGAACTGCTGCCGCGCGCCTTCAGCATCCGCAGCAACGTCTGGACGTGGATCGATCCCGTCAATGGCTGGCTGGTGGTCGATGCCGCCAGCCCGGCGAAAGCCGATGAAGTGATCAAGCTGCTGCTCAAAGCCGTCGACAAATTGCCGCTGGAAAGCCTGCGCGTGCAGCGCTCGCCCGTGGCGGTGATGACGGAATGGCTGCAGGCCGACGATGCGCCGGCCGGCTTCACGGTCGACATGGACACGGAATTGCGCGCCACGGGCGAAAGCAAGGCCACCGTGCGCTACGTGCGCCACACGCTGGAAGCGGACGACGTGCGCCGCCACATTGCGGCCGGCAAGCAATGCACGCGCCTGGCCATGACGTGGAACGACAAGATCTCGTTCGTGCTGACGGAGTCCCTGGCCATCAAGAGTGTCAAGCCGCTGGACGTGATCAAGGAAACGGAATCGAGCACGAAGAACGACGAAGAGCGTTTCGACGGCGACGTGATGCTGATGACGGGCGAGCTCTCCAAGCTGATGGCCGACGTGGTCGAAGCATTGGGCGGCGAAGCGACTGCATAAAAGCAGATATATCGGTACGAAAAAGGAGCTGCGGCTCCTTTTTTTTCGTCCTTCGCCTGGCATGGCGGTCTTGGGACGAAAAAAAAGGGCCTTGCGTTTGCAAGGCCCTTGGTCGGCTCAGACTAGGTTGACGAGGTCAGCTTAGAACTTGTACTGGGCCGTGAAGTAGAACGAACGCATCATTGGGTCGGCGTAGCGTGGATCGTAGCCAACCTGGTGACCACGCGAGCTGCGCAGCGACAGCGGCGGTTCGCGGTCGAACAGGTTTTTGATACCTGCGCGCAAGGTCACTGCTTTGCTGTACGCATAGCGGCCCTGGAAGTCAACCGTCGTGTACGAAGGTACGTGCAGACGGATATTTTCCTTCGTGCTGGTGGCCAGGTTTACCACTTCGGCCGAAGCGTCGGTATAGCCATTACGGTAGCTTACGACGACAGTGTTGGTCAGCTTGCCCGATTCCAGGCTCATGTTGAGCTTCATCAGGTTACGGAACGTCACGGCATCGGAAATGCCGTAGAAGTTCATGTTGTTGGTCCACTGATCCTTGGTGCCTGGTACGGTGTAGTCGGCCTTGAGCATATGGGTGCCGCTCAGGTTAGCCGTGAAGTTACCGATATCAAACTTCTTGCGTGCCGTCATGTCCCAGTCGATACCGCGGTTGTGTGTCTGGCCGATGTTCATCGACAGCGACTTGAACGCAAAGTACGGCTTGCCGGTCGTCGGTTCGATATAGGTGCCGAACAGGTCGCGGTACATGCCTGGGTTGTTGAACGCTTGCGCTTCGCTCACGGCCGAAACCGCGTCGGTGATTTTCACGTCCCACAGATCGGCGCCGAACGAGAATGCCGAGCTAGGCTCGATACGGAAACCGACGGTGAACTGTTTCGATTTTTCCGGCTTCAGGTTTTCGTTACCGCCAGCCATTTTATTGTACTGGGTGTTAGGCGCACGGCACAGCGCATCGCCTGGGAATGGGCAATTCCAGTTAGCACCGGTAAAGCCGTTGTTGACCAGCGGCTGACCAATGCTCAGCATGTCCGGAGCCTTGAAGCCCGTGCCGTAGGAGCCGCGCAGCAGTACTTGCTGTATCGGCTGCCAGCGTGCCGTAACCTTGTAGGTATTGGCATTGGCATCTTTGCCGATGGTCTTGTTGATGACGCCATTGTCGATCGCCGATACGGAGTCATAGCGGCCAGCCAGGCTCACTTCCACCGTTTTGGTGATCGGTGCCAGCAATTCGGCGAAGACGCCGTAGGTTGAACGGCTCAGGTCGTAACGTGGCGAGGTGTTGAAACCGTAGATGGTGCTGGTGTTTGCACCCGCATCCGGCGTCTGGCCGTAGTTGTACTCGCGGTAGTCGGCGCCGATGCCGATGTTGGCTTTGCCGCCTGGCAAGGTGAACAGTTCGCGGGAGCCGTGCGCATCAATGCCGCGCATGGTGGTCGATGCCGTGCGGATCGAACCTGTGAATTGCGAATTGTTGATCAGTGCTTGCATTTCCGGCGATGGCGTGCCGGCCGGCAGGAACGGGTTGAACGCCGGATTTTTCAGCAGGGCCTTCATATCGGCCGTTTTCGCATAGCCACCGACGTAGTGTTCGTTGATGGCATTTTGCGACCAGGTCAGGCCCGCATCAATGTTCCACGCGCCAATTTCGCCTTCGACGCCGATGACGAAGTGCTTGGTCTCGGTGATGGTGTTGGTGTCGCGGGTACCCCAGTCGCTCATGCGATAGTTGGCTGACACGGAGGTGATGTCCTTGACTTGCTCTGGTGTCAGGTAAGGCAGGACATACTTGTTGTACTGCTCACCGTTAAGCGCAATCGGGATTGCCACCGGATTGGCCGAGATGCGCGCGGTCAGGTCATAACGCGAGTAGGCGACTTCGGCAAACGCATTCAGCGAATCGTTGAGTTTGTAGGTGGCGCGGGTAAACAGGCTGTCGCGCTTCGATTCAGGCACGATTTCCACCGTCGAACCGCCATCGTAGCCGCAAGCCAGCCGATTGGCTGCCAGTGGGGCATTGGTCACGGCGCCACAATTATTATTTTTCGCCAGGTATGGATTGAAGAGGTAATCGTCTTTGCCTTTGACGGACACGGTGGCGTTGGCTGGTGCCGTGCCTATGGCGGTCTTGTCGTAGACGTATTGTTTGCCGTTATGGCTCACTGGAATACGCGACGAACGGGCGAACGTGCGGTCGGTAGCGCGCAAGTTCGATTGCTCGTCATGGCGGTACGATACCAGCACGTTGAAACGGTCTTCGTCGATGTCGCCGAAGCCATAGGTCACGTTGGTGTTCCAGGCGTTGCCGCCCTTGTCTTCCGGACCGCCATAGGTGGCTTCCAGGGAGCCGCCTTGCTGGTTTTTCTTCAGAATGAAGTTAATCACGCCGGCGATGGCGTCCGAGCCGTACAGTGCCGAAGCGCCGTCGGTCAGCACTTCGACGCGTTCAACGGCGCTCATCGGAATGGCGTTCAGGTTGACGGAAGTGCCCGAGCCTTGTGGCGCGATGCGGCGGCCGTTCAGCAGGACCAGGGTGTAGTCTTCGCCGATATCGTGGATCGATGCGCTGGTGCGGCCGCCGGAGTTGGTGCCTGCCGCGGCGGCGCCGACGGTAAAGCCTTGCATGGCGGGCAGGGCCTGGAGCAGGTCGGCAACTGTGGTGGCGCCGGTCTTGGCAATTGCTTCTTGCGTCAGGCGCTGCACAGGCAGTGCGCCTTCGACAGCGATACGCTTGATACTCGAACCGGTAATTTCAACTTTTTGAATTGCTTCGTCCGCCATGGATTGGCCAGAGAACAAGACGCTGCCTGCCAGGACGGTCAGGGCCAGGCGTACGCTGCGCACGCCAATTTTTTCTTTAAATGCCATTGTAACAATTACTCCGTAGTAGTTTTAATAACGACAAGCGGTACACGAGCACCGATAAAGCCATCGGATAGACGGCTTGCGGTGCTCGTGTACGGTAGGCGGAACCACGTCGGTGGGAGGTGGAAGACTACTTAGCGCAATATTGTTATAAATGCACTTATAACTTGTCGAGGCGAACATTATGTCGTCTCAGCAAGAAAAAATGCATGTCAACCGTGTCGGATTTGGCAATAAATTGTAGATACAGAAGAATGTTTAAATTAATTGTTAAATTGCAGTTTTATATTCAATAATATCGGTGTTTTTAAAAATGATAGATGGCGTTTTTTTACAACATAAAATTATTCTATTGGCAATTCTATGTTTTACCTACAATAATTCGAGAAAAACTGTCGCTTTGCAGAATTTATGAAAGGTCAAAAAACGTAAAAAAAGCCCGCTAAAGCGGGCTGCTAGAATTGTGACAGAGTGTCAGTCGACCGCTTCCCGGTCTGTTGTGCGCACCCTGCCCGCCATCGGCGCCCTTACAAGGGCTGGAACACGCCGGCGGCGCGGTTCTTTTGCACATTGTCCCATGCAAAAATCTGGCCATTCATGGCCACGTACACGCCGGCTGGCAGGGTTTGCGCCACGCCGCAGGCAAAGCCCAGGTTGAACAGGGCGTCGGAGTTGTCGATTTCGTAGGGGATCATGGCGCCCGTGAGAATCACCGTTTGCTGCAGGTTCGCCGCGCCCAGCACTTGCGCCGTTTCGCGCATGGTGTCGGTGCCGTGGATGATGACGATGGCTTTTTCCTGTGCCGCGCGGCACGAGGCCAGCACGCGCTGGCGGTCCGCATCCTGCATGTCGAGCGAGTCGAGCAGGGGCAATTGCTCCAGCGCCACGGGCGCCGTCATGCGCGCGCGGGCAATCGCTGCCGGCAAATGACTGTCGGAAAAGCCCAGGGTACCGTTCAATTCGTTGTAGTGTTTGTCGAAAGTGCCGCCAGTGGCGAGTATGCGCAAAGTCATGATGTGGTCACGATGTCAGTGGAGAATGACGCGCATGATAGCGTGGATTGTGTGCCTTGCGTGAATGGCGGGCCCGCTGCGGGCCGTTGCGGATCGCATCTGGAAAATTTGGCCATCTGTGAGTACACTGGTTTCTTTGTTTGCCTGCCACCCCGACTCCGTATGAAAGCGCTCGCTCCCGGCACCGTCATTTTTCACCGCCACCGCGGTTACGGGGTGATCACGTCCGTCAATTTGCTGACGGGCTGGATCGCCGCCCGTTTCGGCAGCGAAGCGCGGACCCTGGACCTGAACCTGTCGACCGACGACGTGCAGTTTGCCGACGGCGAAGCGATCCTGTTTCGGCGCGCGCCGCCGGACCGCATGCCGCACGCGCGCCTGATGGCCATGGTGCGCGAGCTGCACCAGGCCGGCTATCAGAAACTGTATCTGTATTCCTGGCCGAAACCGTCCGGCCTGCACTGGCGCTGGCATTTGTTTACGGGACCGCGCGACTGGATGCAGCGGCCGTGGCGCGAAGGCTGGTACGGCTCGGGCGCCGATTACAACGTCAACCCGGTGATGGGCTGGGGCGACACGCCCGGCGCCACCACTGGCGAGCTGATCGATGCCCTGGCCCGTTTCGATCCGCAAGGCCTGGCGCAGGCGCTGGGACGCGACGACGACCACACCGACTGGTTTGGCCGCGTCTGCGACGCCTTGTTGCCCAATTACATGTACAGCCTGGACATGCCGCGCACCCCGGGCGAGCCCTTGCCCGACATGCCGCCCGTGCCGGTCGTGGCCGTGCGCGCTGGCGTGGCGCCGTATGCCGGCCAGGACATCGCCTGGCCGCCCGGCTGGGCCGGCCTGTGGCGCGGCCGGCACGTGCTGCCCGCGCCCGCCATCCGCCTCACGGGCGAGCCCGACCTGATCAAGGGCTTTCAGCGCTCCTGAGGGGCTTGGCGTGCATGCTGCAATGCCTCGGGATTGAGCAGGCGCGTGCATTGACCTTGCGCAAAATCAACGATGTTTTGCAAGGCGTAGCGGAAATACAGTTCATAGCTGTCACGCTCGACGTAGCCCAGGTGCGGCGTGGCCAGCACGTTCGGCAGCAGCAGCAATGGCGAGCCGGGCGGCAAGGGTTCATCCGTAAACACGTCCAGCGCCGCGGCGCCCGGGCGCCCCTGCGGCAGCGCCGCTTCCAGCGCGCCCTCGGCCACCAGTTCGGCGCGGCTGGTGTTGACGAACAGGGACGTTGGTTTCATGCGCGCCAGGTCTTCTGCCGTTACCAGGCCCCGCGTGGCGTCGGACAGACGCAGGTGCAAGGTCAGCACGTCGGCCTGTTCAAAGAAGGCTTCCCGCGACGTGGCCGCCGTATCGCCGGCCGCCACGGCCGCGGCGCGGCTCGCTTCGCTGCCCCACACGAGGATGGTCATGCCGAAGGCGCGGCCATAGCCGGCGATCAATTGGCCGATCTTGCCGTAGCCCCAGATCGCCAGGGTGCGCCCTTTCAATACCGTACCGAGCGTGTTGCGCGCCGGCTCGATTGACGACGTTTGCCACAGCCCTTCCTGTAAATGTTGCGCGTACGGCACGATCTTGCGTTGCGCCGCCATGATCAGCGCCCACGTCAGTTCGGCCGGCGCCGTGGGCGAGCCAATGCCTTCCGCGATGGCGATGCCCAGTTCCGTGGCGGCCGCCACATCGATGTGTCCGCTGACCTTGCCCGTTTGCGATATCAGTTTCAGGTTCGGCAGTTTCGACAGCAAGGCCCGGTTGAAACTGCTGCGTTCGCGGATCAGCACCAGCGCATCGAACGGCGCCAGGCGGATGGCCAGCTGGCCCAGTCCCCGCGCCGTATTGCTGAACACTTTGACCTCGTGGCCATCGAGCAATTTGAAGCAATCGAGGCCGCGCACGGCATCCTGGTAATCATCGAGTATGGCAATTTTCATGGTGGATGGCCGATTTTAGTGAAGATTTGGTAGGGAAATAACAGGATACGGGAAATGCTGAATAGCCTACTACATTAGTCAAGCTATTCTCCTACATTTTTGCGAGAATAGCCGTTAGGCGGGTGTACAATCGCCGGCACTTTTAAAGCTTCCTGATTATAGTTATAGCGCAAACTGTTCCTGCAGCCTGGGTGCATGATCCAGGTAAACGACGCCAGAGCCCTGCCCGCGTGAGCACCCCGCCCGCAGTGAGCCGCAGCCACCTCTCAACGATGCTGCCTGTCTTGCCGGAATGACCAGAATTTCTTTTATTGGTATTGGAGGTAATATGAATCAGCCCGTCATGGGTGGCGTCGCCGCACTCAACGTCCCAGCTTATATTAAACAACAGAAACTGATCAACTGGGTGGCCGATATTGCCGCGCTGACCAAGCCAGACCGCATCTACTGGTGCGATGGCTCGCAAGAAGAGTACGAGCGCCTGTGCGCTGAAATGGTTGCCAGCGGCACCATGAAAAAACTGAATGCCGAAAAGCGCCCGAATTCCTACCTGGCCTGCTCCGATCCGAGCGACGTGGCCCGCGTCGAAGACCGCACGTATATCTGCTCGGCAACGAAAGAAGCGGCCGGCCCGACGAATAACTGGACCGAGCCTGGCGAGATGCGCCACACCTTGAACGGTCTGTTCGACGGCTGCATGCGCGGCCGCACCATGTACGTGGTGCCATTCTCGATGGGTCCGCTGGGTTCGCCGATCGCGCACATCGGCGTGGAACTGTCCGATTCGCCGTATGTCGCCGTCAACATGAAGATCATGACCCGCATGGGCCGTGCCGTGTACGACGTGCTGGGCACCGATGGCGAGTTCGTGCCGTGCGTGCACAGCGTGGGCGCGCCGCTGGCCGCCGGCCAGCAAGATGTGAAATGGCCGTGCAACAGCACTAAATACATCGTGCATTTCCCGGAAACGCGCGAAATCTGGTCTTTCGGTTCCGGCTACGGCGGCAACGCCTTGCTGGGCAAGAAATGTTTCGCCCTGCGCATCGCCTCGAACATGGGCTACCAGGAAGCGCAAGCCTCGGACAACAACCCGGGCTGGCTGGCCGAACACATGCTGATCCTCGGCGTGGAATCTCCGGAAGGCAAGAAACACTACGTGGCGGCAGCGTTCCCGTCCGCTTGCGGCAAGACCAACTTCGCCATGCTGATCCCGCCAGCAAGTTTTAACGGCTGGAAAGTGACGACCATCGGCGACGATATCGCCTGGATCAAGCCCGGCGCCGACGGCCGTCTGTACGCCATCAACCCGGAAGCCGGTTATTTTGGCGTGGCGCCGGGCACCAACGAAAAAACCAATTACAACTGCATGGCGTCCATGCGCGACAACACGATCTTCACCAACGTGGCGCTGACGGACGACGGCGACGTCTGGTGGGAGGGCTTGACGAAAGAAGCGCCAAGCCACCTGATCGACTGGCAGGGCAAGGACTGGACGCCGGCGTCCGGCACCAAGGCGGCGCACCCGAATGCGCGCTTCACTGTTGCTGCAACGCAAAACCCCGTCATCGATGCGGCCTGGGACGATCCGGCCGGCGTGCCGATCTCGGCCTTCATCTTCGGCGGCCGCCGCTCGACCACCGTGCCGCTCGTCACCGAAGCGCGCAACTGGGTCGAAGGCGTCTACATGGCCGCCACCATGGGTTCCGAAACGACGGCCGCCGCCGTGGGCCAGATGGGCGTCGTGCGCCGCGATCCATTTGCCATGTTGCCGTTTATCGGCTATAACATGAGCGATTACTTCCAGCACTGGCTGGACATGGGCGTCAAGGTGGGCAAGGTCAACCCGGCTGCCCTGCCGAAGATCTATTGCGTCAACTGGTTCCGTACGGACGAGGCTGGCAAATTCGTCTGGCCTGGCTTTGGCGACAACATGCGCGTGCTCAAGTGGATGCTGGAGCGTATCGAAGGCAAGGCGGGCGGCGTGGAAAACCTGTTCGGCACGACGCCGCAGTATGGCGACCTGAACTGGGATGGCTTGCCATTCACACAAGAACAGTTCGACACCATCACCTCGATCGACAAGGCCGCGTGGGTGGAAGAATTGAAATTGCATACGGAGTTGTTTGAAAAACTCGCGTATCATCTGCCGCAGGAATTGGCAGGTCACAAGGCTGCGCTGGAAAAGCGGCTGAGTGCATAAGGTTTAGTAGTGGGGGAGAACACGCCGGCAAAGACTGGCGTGCGATAAATGACACGCCGGCAATGACTGGGGTGCTAGCAAAAAGAGAAACGGCGCGGATTGCATGAGCAATCCGCGCCGTTTTTTATGGCGAGTACGATATGTCTAGCCGGCCTTGGCCGGCACGACATAAATAGGGTAGACCCTGTCCATCATTTTGGGACATTGCCCAGGCTTTTCTGCGGGAAAGGTAATGGCCAGCGGCGCCGTCTCATGCAGGTTGTCTTCCACTTCCAGTACGCCTGCGTACGCCTTGACCTGGCGTGGTGCCGGCGCCTGGCAATCGCCGATCGCCAGTTCGCGTCCCTGGCCATGGAAACTGCTGCCATAGGGAATCTTGGTGCAGACTGTCGGCCAATAGCGGAATGCCGTAAAACCTTGTGTCGCAGAGAATTGCTGCTGGTCCCGCTGCTCCAGTTTTTCCTGCATGAAGTACATCAGCAGTGCTGGATAGGCCTCGTACGCCGGAGGCAGCGCCAGGCGCAATGGCTGGCTGGCCAGCGTGATCAGAATGTCGCAACTGCCGCCGCGGGCCATGCGGAGCTTTTCGCGCCTGGCGGCACCGTCCGCGCCGACCGTGAAGGGTGTCTGGCCGTCCAGATTCAGCGACGTTCTTGCCATGCGCAGCTCGGCCTTCACGCGCCGCCCGCCTTCGCGATAGACAATATCGTACACCTTGCCAGGCTTGAATCCTTCACGTGCCTCGATCCGGTACAGGCCGTAGGCTGCATCGACTTCTTCGCTGACATCGCGCAAGCCATTCTGTAAGGCAAATCGCTTCACCTTGTCGCTGGGGCCGTCCTGTTCCTGTTTTGACCAGTCCCATTTCAACGATATCAGGGTGCGGCAGAGTGGCGTGAGCGGCTGTTCTTGCTTTGCGCATTGTTGCATTTCGGTATTAGCCAGAAAGCTGGCCTTATCTTGCACGCCCATCTGCTTTTCCACATGCAGCCGCACCACTACCGGTGTCAGCTTGCGGCCCGTGCCGCGTTCCTGGATATGGAAGCGCTTCGCGGAGAGGGCGACAGGCGGAGCGACGATCGAATAGCCGTCCTCATCGCTGGCCAGGGTATCGGGATACTGCCCGGGAAGAAACAGGATGCCGCGTGCATTGGCGGGCAAGGTGACAGACGGCGGACGCTTGCCCTCGGCCTGCGCAAGGTGCAGGAATTCCCCGGATGCGTCTGGCGGGCAAAAACAGGCCCATGCGGGCAGCGTGGCGCCAGCCAATGCAATGGCGATGCTGCGGCGCGCCAATATTGCAAGTGATGATGCAAGCGACAAATGGCCCTCGGTATGAAAGTGGCCACAGGGCCGGGAGAACAGTTTCCCATAGAAAAATCCCCCGGGCAAGACAACTGGCCGGGGGATCGTGAGGGAAATTGGAACTTACTGCTTCAGCAGCGCTCCCAGGTACTTGCCTGTCACGCTGGTCGGGCTCAACACTACTTCTTTCGTCATCTGCCGCAAGAATTGGCAGACAACGAGGCTGCGCTGGAAAAGCGGCTGAGTGCATAAGTAAGTTAGCGTCAAGCAGCACCTGACCAGCGTAGCGCACCGCGCAGCAGCTTGTCAGGTGTGGAGAGTTGTAGTGGGGGAGAAACACGCCGGCAAAGACTGGCGTGCGATAAATGACACACCGGCAATGACTGGGGTGCTAGCAAAAAGAGAAACGGCGCGGATTGCATGAGCAATCCGCGCCGTTTTTTTTGTGGCTTTCTGGTTCAGCGAAACATGGTCGGCACGAAATAGCGCAGATTTACGTCATCTTTCACTTTCGGGCATTGACCAGGTTTTGCTGCCGGAAAGGATACCGGCAGTAGCGTCGTTTCGTGCAGGCGGTTCTCTACTTCAAGCACGCCGGCAAACGCTTTCACCTGGCGTGGCGCGGGCGACTGGCAATCACCGATTGCCAGTTCGCGTCCTTCGCCATGAAAGCTGCCACCATAGGCAATACTGGTGCACAGGGCCGGCCGATAATGAAATGGCGTAAATTGTCCTGCCGCCGCCATGTGTTGTTGATCTGCCTGCTGCAATTTTTGCTGCATGAAATATAGGAGGAGTGAGGCATGCCGCTCGTAGGACGGCGGCAGTGTCAGGCGCAATGGCTGGGTAGCTACCTTGATCCGCCTGCCGCAGCTGCCGTCGTTGCTCGCCATGGGCAGGATTTCACGCCCCGGTGGCCCATCCGGACTAATTGCAAACTGGTCTGGCCGGTCCAGGCGTAATGGTGTGGCTTCCATGCGCAATGCAAGTTTCAGGCGCCGTGGGCCATCGTGGTATTCAATATCATAGAGTTTGCCAGGCTTGAAACCCTCGCGGGCCTCGATCCGATACAAGCCGTAAGCGGCATCGACTTCTTCGCTGATGTCGCGCAAGCCCTGCTGCATGGCGAAGCGCTTGATCTTGTCGCCAGTTTGTTGTTGCTTCGGTGCGCTCCAGTCCGAGTCCACGGCGTTCAAGCTACGGCATATCGGCAGGGAAGCGTTTTTCTGGCCGGTGCATTGCTGCATTTCCGGGCTCGCCAGATAATAGCCTTGCAGTGGTTGCCCCATTTGCTTTTCCACGCGTAGCCTTACCACGACCGGTGTCAGTTTTCGACCCAAACCATGCTCCTGGATACGAAAATTCTTTGTGGACAGGGCGATTGGTTGCCTGACAATGCTATACCTTCCTTCATCCCTGAGCACGTATTCCGGATAAGTTTCAGGCAGAAACAGGACACCGCGCGCATTGGCCGGCAGGCTGATGGTCGCGGGGCCTGCGCTGCTCGCAGGTGTTGCATGCAGGAATTTTCCTGGCTCATCTTCCATGCAGGAACAGGCCAGTACACTGCCCGGTAGCAGCAAGCACGCCAGTGCCATGCAGCGGGTCCAGCTGAATCGCGATGGTCTGGTTTGCATGGTCTCTCGTGAAGAAACGGCTTGATTGCTGAGCAAGATAGTTTCCCATAGAAAAATCCCCCGGGCAAGACAACTGGCCGAGGGATTGAGAGGGAGACGCCGTTTATTGCTTCAGCAGCGGCCCCAGGTACTTGCCCGTCACGCTGGCCGGGTTGACGGCCACGTCTTCCGGCGTGCCCGTGGCGATGATCTGCCCGCCGCCGGCGCCGCCTTCGGGGCCCAGGTCGACGATCCAGTCGGCCGTCTTGATGACGTCCAGGTTGTGCTCGATGATGACGAGGGTGTTGCCCTGGTCGCGCAGGCGGTGGATGACTTTCAGCAGCAAGTCGATATCGTGGAAGTGTAAGCCCGTCGTCGGCTCGTCGAGGATGTACAGGGTGCGGCCCGTGTCGCGCTTGGACAATTCCAGCGACAATTTCACGCGCTGCGCCTCGCCGCCGGACAACGTGGTGGCGCTCTGGCCCAGCTTGATGTAGCCGAGGCCCACGTCGAGCAGGGTTTGCAGCTTGCGCGCGATCAAGGGGACGGGTTTGAAGAATTCATGCGCCTCTTCCACCGTCATGCCCAGCACTTCCGTGATGTTCTTGCCCTTGTATTGCACTTCCAGCGTTTCGCGGTTGTAGCGCTTGCCGTGGCAGACGTCGCACGGCACGTAGACGTCGGGCAGGAAATGCATTTCGACCTTGATCACGCCATCGCCCTGGCACGCCTCGCAGCGCCCGCCCTTCACGTTGAACGAGAAGCGCCCCGCGCTGTAGCCGCGTTCCTTGGCCGTCGGCACGGTGGAGAACAGGTCGCGGATCGGCGTAAACAAGCCGGTATAGGTGGCCGGATTCGAGCGCGGCGTGCGGCCGATCGGTGCCTGGTCGACGGAAATGACCTTGTCGAAATGCTCCAGGCCGCTGATCGATTCGTGCGGCGCCGGTTCCGTCTGCGAACCGTACAAATGGCGCGACAGGGCCGGATACAAAGTATCGTTGACGAGCGAGGACTTGCCCGAGCCGGACACGCCCGTCACGCACGTCATCAGGCCCACCGGCAAGCTCAGCGAGACCTTTTTGAGGTTGTTGCCCGTTGCGCCAGTAATCACCAGCTGCTTTTCCGGATTGCTGGCGTGGCGCTTGGCCGGCACGGCGATTTTCAGCTTGCCGTTCAGGTATTGCGCCGTCAGCGACTTCTTGTTTTTCAAAATGTCTTGCAGGCTGCCTTCGGCGATGATTTCGCCGCCGTGCACGCCCGCGCCGATACCCATGTCGACGATGTAGTCGGCCGTGCGGATCGCGTCTTCATCATGCTCGACGACCAGCACGCTGTTGCCGATGTCGCGCAAATGTTTCAAGGTTTCGATCAAGCGGTCATTATCGCGCTGATGCAAGCCGATCGACGGTTCATCGAGCACATACATGACGCCCGTCAAACCGGAGCCGATCTGCGATGCCAAACGGATGCGCTGTGCTTCGCCACCGGAGAGCGTATCGGCGCTGCGGTCCAGCGACAGGTAGTCGAGGCCCACGTTATTGAGGAATTTCAGGCGCGAAATGATTTCCTTGACGACCCTGTCGGCAATCTCTTTCTTGGCGCCCGTCAATTTCAGTTTTTCAAAGAATTCCAGCGTCTCGCGCAGCGGTTTTCCCGCCACTTCATAGATGGCGCGCTGCTGCTTGCCGGTGCCCACCTTGACGAAGCGCGCTTCCACGCGCAGGCGCGCGCCATCGCATGATGGACAGCATTTTTCATTGATGAACTTGGCCAGTTCTTCCTTGACGGCCATCGAGTCCGTCTCGCGGTAGCGGCGCTGCAGATTGTTGACCACGCCTTCGAACGTGTGTTCCTTGATGACGGTGCGGCCCCGTTCATTGACATAGCTAAACGGAATCACTTGCTTGCCGGAACCGTACAGCACGGCTTGCTGTGAATTCAGGTCCAGCTGCTCGAACGGCATGTCCAGGTCGAATTCGTAAAAGGCGGCCAGGTTCGACAGCATCTGGAAATAAAACTGGTTGCGGCGGTCCCAGCCCTTGACGGCGCCCGACGCCAGCGACAGATTGGGGAACGCGACGATGCGTTTCGGGTCAAAGAATTCAATGTGTCCCAGGCCGTCGCATTCGGGGCAGGCGCCCATGGGATTGTTGAACGAGAACAGACGCGGTTCCAGTTCCTGCAGGGAATAGCCACACACATTGCAGGCGAACTTGTTGGAGTACACGTGTTCCTGGGCGGTATCCATTTCGTAGGCGATGGCGCGGCCGTCGGCCAGGCGCAGGGCCGTCTCGAAACTTTCCGCCAGGCGCTGTTTGATGTCCTGGTTCACCTTGACCCGGTCGATGACGACGTCGATCGTGTGTTTTTCCGTTTTCTTTAATTTCGGGAGGTCATCGACTTCATAGATCTTGGCGGCATGCGTGCCGCTCTGCACGCGGAAGCGCACGAAGCCCTGCGCCTGCATCTGCTCGAACAGGTCGACGTGTTCGCCCTTGCGGTTGGCGACGACGGGCGCCAGTATCATCAGCTTGGTGTCTTCCGGCATGGCCAGCACGGCATCGACCATTTGCGACACGGATTGGGCGGCCAGCGCGTTTTCCGGATGGTCGGGGCAGTACGGGGTACCGACGCGCGCATACAGCAGGCGCAGATAATCGTGGATTTCCGTCACGGTGCCCACCGTCGAGCGCGGGTTGTGCGACGTTGCCTTCTGTTCGATGGAAATGGCGGGAGATAATCCCTCGATCAGGTCGACGTCGGGCTTTTCCATCAGCTGCAAAAACTGGCGTGCATACGCCGACAGCGACTCGACATAGCGGCGCTGGCCTTCCGCATACAGGGTGTCGAAGGCCAGCGACGACTTGCCGGAGCCGGACAGGCCGGTAATCACGATCAGCTTATTGCGCGGCAAATCGAGATTGATATTCTTGAGGTTATGCGTGCGAGCGCCGCGAATGCGGATCTGTTCCATGTGATTGCCTTGCTTTCAGTGAGTGGTGCGGCCGGCGCATTGCGGGAACTGCCAGATGAGGCAGCCACAACGGGTCAACCTGTTACTATAGCCGGGTTTTGCTCTGCATGCCTGAGGCAGTCATGGGCGGATTGCATCGCCCCGCGTAGGTGCCCCGGCAAAGTTTGATACAGATGCGTGCAGACGTTCAAACACTGTATATAATACCAGTATTCAAGTTTCTTGTTTTCTCTTGCCGTGAAAAAAATGTGCTGCCGCGCGGTAGCTGGCGTCCGTTAGAAAGCGGATGCTTTGCGCCGCATGGTCGCTTATAATCGTCGTTTGGTAAAAAATCTCACGCGCGGGGCTACCGGCTCCCGCAGCGATTCATCAGGAGTTATTCATGGCATCAGTCAACAAAGTCATCATCGTCGGCAATCTGGGCCGTGACCCGGAAATCCGCTACATGCCTAGCGGCGACGCGATCGCCAACATCGCCGTGGCCACTTCGTACAAATCGAAGGACCGCAACACGGGCGAACAAAAAGAATTGACAGAATGGCACCGTATCTCGTTCTTCGGCCGCCTGGCGGAAATCGTCGGCCAATACCTGAAAAAAGGTTCGTCCGTCTACGTCGAAGGCCGTCTGCAAACCCGTAAATACACGGACAAGGACGGCGTCGAGAAGTACGCAACCGACATCATCGCGGAACAGATGCAAATGCTGGGCGGCCGTTCCGGCATGGGCGGCGACACCGGCGGTGGCGATGACAGCTACGGCGGTGGCGGCGGCTACGAAGCCCCGGCCCCGCGCCAGGCACCAGCCCCGCGTCCAGCCCCGGCACCGGCGCCACGTCCGGCACCGAAGCCAGCACCGAACTTCTCGGATATGGATGACGACATCCCGTTCTGATCGGAATACATCATTTCATCAGCAATGCCCTGCACATCCTGGATGTGCAGGGCATTTTTCTTTTGCGGCGCCTGCGATGGACTGCCACGCCAAGAGGTGGGCATGTCCTGCGCGCAAGCTGCAGCGTAATATTTTCTAGGAGTAACAAAAGACCATTGCCGATACAGTTTACTGTCCAGTGGTGACAAAACGAGAGAATGTCGTAGATGAAACCTTATAAAATAATCTACGCCGCCCTTTGCCGGTGGCCGGAATTGTGTATTTTTTGCGGTTCCGAGCGCAGGTCCATCACTCAAGGAGAAACTTATGATTAGTAATACCCAAGTGGTTCATGGTACCGGTTCTTTCAACACCTCTGGCTATTCCCTGAAACGCGCCAACCGTGACATCGCTGCTGCCAGCAACGTCGCCGTGGCCGCGCTGGATATTGCCGCGCTGGAAAACAGCCGCATGCACGGCGCCGCTCCGAAATGCTCGCGCAATAACCTCGAGTGCATCGTCGGCCCGAGCACCGTGCTGTCGTCGATGTAATTACTGACTGTGCCCAAGGTGGTGCTAGCCCTAGCCCACCTTGGGCTTTATCCGAGGGAGGCTCAATGAATCGAGAATTAATTGTAGTAACGACCCATGGAACATCCAGTTTTGACATCGGCGAGGATGAGCGCGTGCTCGATGCCCTGGCGCGCAATCATGTGCCCTGGACGGCGGTGGCGACCTACCTGCGCGATCCATCTGGCGCCTATAGCCTTTTTCCTTGCTTGAGTGAAACAGGCAGCGCGATTCCGCCGGACCGGCAAGTTTATGCATTTTTTCAAAGAAATATTGATCCTTTCCTGCACACCAACAACACCTTGCAGGTTTCCCCGCCCGCCAACAATGAAGAAGCCGTTGCCGAATATATCTACGCCAACGGCGCGGCAAAGGGCGGTCCGAATATCCTGAAACGCCTCTCGTCGAACGAGTGCAAGCTGGCCGTGCGCGATGCCGTGGCACAAACGCTGCGCGACACCCTGTCGCCTGGCGACAAGCTGGTGGTCGGCGTGAGTGGCGGAGGCGACAGCAATGCCTTGCTGTATGCCTTGTCGCAATTTGACGAGTTCCCGATCGACATCCATCCAGTCATTATCGAAGGGCCGGGCGAGTGGAATTCCGGCGTTCCGCGCGCGCGCGAGCTGGCACAGGCCTACCATCTGCCGCTGACCGTGGTATCGGAAGAAGAATCGAAAGCGATACTCGGCGCCAGCGCTGGCGGCCTGGGCATCACCGACCGTTTTGCCCGGGAATTTCCCGACGATGACTTCGAATTCCTCGGCACCCTGATCATCCGGCGCGTACTGACGAGCGTGGCCAAATCGCTCGATGCGAAATTTATCGCCACCGGCCTGAATTTCGAAGACTTGCTGGGCGAGATGTTCGCGATCATGGCGACCGAGCGCCGATTATTGCCCCTGCCGGCCCGCCCGATCGGCGATGTCACCCTCGTCTATCCCCTGTGGATGACGCCCAAGAAAATTATCGATGGCTGCTTCCCCAAGTATTCGTTTTCGAATTACGCAGACCGTTATCCCGGCTATGCGGAGGGACGCAACGCATACTATTCGATGGCGTACTGGATGGCGTCGGCGTTTCCTGGCTTGCCCGAGAAAATGTTGCGCTGGGCGGCAAAGGAAGGTTCTGCCGGGGAGACGGTGTTCCCTGTGGATGAGGTGCTGGGCTATGAGACGCTCGAGCCCGTGAACTGGGCACTGAGGGAACGCTTCCTCAGGATGTTGCGCACCACCGCCTAGCCTGCCGGACAACCGCTGGCGCGCCTTGCCCTGGGCATCCTTCGCATTGCCGCGCGCCACGGTTGTTCCGATGCGGTTGATACTCCATTAGCTATCGTTGGGAATGATATGTCCGTCATCAAAGAACACACGGCACACCTGGCTGCTGCCGCCCACGCCCTTGAGGCCATCCGGAACGCTGCGGCGCACGCGTTGATTACGGAGCGCGAGGTGGCTGGCAAGATCGCGTGGTCCATGACCTTGCATGCGGCGCAGCAGGCACTGTCGACGGTACAGGATTGCTGCAGGAGCTTTGCCCTGGGCGAAGCGCCTGGCGCCCCGCCTTGCGCGGACGAGGGCGTGCACATCGACGCGCATTTCGCCACCCTCCGGCACAGCATGCAGGCGCTCGCCTCGTTCGGCTTGTGGGCCAAGAGCGAGCTGGCGGCACAGAAAGTGCTGTGGTTATTGCCTGCCATGCAGAGCGGCTGCCAGCGCCTCGAAGGGCAGGTGCTGCCGGCGCAGTGGGATTGTCCCGAGCTGCCCGGGCGCCCCGAGCAGCTGGAGATCGTCGACTACGTGCGCTATGAGCTGGACCGCGATTATCCGCGCAGGAAATTGCACCAGCAGATTTTTAATGTGGAAGTGTGCGCCGGCGAAGTGTGCGCCATGCTGGTGCTGCGATTCCCGGAGTTGCCGGGCGACGTGGCCGAATCGCTGACCTTGCAGTGCGCGGAAGAATTCCGCCACGCGCAGCTGCTGCTGGGCGCATTGGCGAACGAAGGGGGCCGCATCGGCGAAACGCCGGTGTCCCTGGGTATCTGGAAAAGTTGCCGGGCGGCGCAGAATGCGGCAGACTGCATCGGCCTCGAGCAAGTGATCGGCGAAGGCTTTTCGCTGGGCGCCGACCTGTACTATGCGGAGCTGTACCGTGCCATCGGGCGCGCTGATATTTCCCTGCTGCATGAATGCATTTATATCGACGAGGTCAACCACGTGAAGAATGGTCTGGCCAGTTTTCACACCCTGCTCGGCGCGCAAGCCGTGCAGCGCCTGCGCACGCTGGAAGAGTCTTCCAAGGTGAGCGTGGTCGGCGGGCGATTTTTCAATGCCGCCGCGCGCCAGTATGTCGGTTTCAGCGCGACGGAAATCGAACGCCAGCTGGGCCGTTCTCAACCGGTGGAGTTACCTGACCTGCAGGGGATGATGGAATGAATTTCGACGCAGCCCGCCAGTTGGTGGAACAACACATCCTGCCCGCCTATCCGCATGTCCTGGCAGCGATCATCGGCGGTTCCATCGCGCGCGGCCAGGGAACGGCCACCTCGGATATCGACCTTCTGCTCCTGTTCGAGAACGTGCCGCATGCCTGGCGCGAGACGCGCAAGCTGGGCCAGCAGACGGTGGAATTGTATGGCCATGACTTGCGCTCCTTCGATTACTTTTGCCGCAAGATGGACCGTCCCGGCGGCCGGATTCCGATGGCGATGATGGTTATCGAGGGCAGGAATCTCTTGCCACAGACAAACACATCCGTCGCCCTGTACCAGCTGGCGCAGGCGATCTACGACGCAGGTCCGCCGGCGCTGACAGGCGATGCCCTGGCCAGCCGCCGCTACGAGATCACGACCTTGCTGGAAGACCTGGTCGACAGCACGGTGGCCGAGGAAACACTGGCGATCGCCACCAAGCTGTATGACGTGCTGGCCAATTTCGTGCTGCGGGCCGGGGGGGCGTGGAGTGGCGTCGGCAAGCATCTGGCGCGCCGGCTCAGGGCACATAGCCCGTCGATTGCGGATGAGCTGCATGCCGCCATGCGCGCGATCCTGCTCGACCCACCCGCCGGCAAGCAGGCGTTTGGCGGCCTGGCCGCGCGTGCGCTGCAGCCGTATGGCGGGCCCTTGCTCGACGGGTATGCCCTGCATGCGCCGGCGGAATGGAAGAGTGACACGCCAGCGCTTGCCGCCTGAGACGGCTGGCACTGTGTTGATGCGCACGGTGCAGGGCCGGCCGGTACAGCTATTCGGTTTTCCGCTGGTCTTCATGACCGTCCTGATCGACGTCCTGTGCGCGGGACTGGTGGCCCCCGTCTTGCCGCGCTTGTTGCTGCAATTGACGGACAGTCCCGCCCAGCCCGTGCTATGGCTCGGTTATCTGGGGATGTTGTTTTCGCTGTCGCAAATGTTTGCCTTGCCACTGCTGGGGGCATTGTCGGACCGCTTTGGCCGGCGCCCCCTGCTGCTGCTGTCGAACCTGGGCGTGGCAGTGTATTTTTTCTGTCTGGCGGACACTGAAACGCTGGGCCAATTGGTGTTGGGGCGTATCTTGTGCGGCATCACCGCTTCCAGCTTTGGCATCGCCTATGCATTTATTGCAGACTGTTCCGAGGGGGCTGCGCGCAACCGCGCGTTTGCCTCGATGGGCGCGGCGTACAGCATGGGACTGGTGGCGGGGCCGGCTCTGGGCGGCTGGCTGGGCAATATCGACGTGCGTTTGCCCTTCTACCTTGCCGGCTATTTGTCGCTCGGCAATCTCCTGTACGGCGTACTGGTCTTGCCCGAATCTTTGCCGCCGGACAAGCGCGTCCCCGTCAGCTGGCGCATGAGCAATCCATTTGGCGCCGTGTTCGAGCTGGCCAGGCGCCCCGAACTGCGTTTCCTGACCCTCGCGTATCTGCTGGTGGCCAGCGCGCACTGGTCGATTTCCGTGGCGTTCGTGTTTTACACGCAACAGCGGTATGGCTGGGACTCCACCCAGGTCGGCTTGATGCTTGCCGTGCTGGCCGGCTGGGGCGGCGTGGCGCAGATGAAATGTGCACCGCTTCTGATGACACGATACGGCCCGCGGCGCACGGCCATGCTGGCCTATGCCGGCTGCTGTGCCGGCTTCTTGTGCCTTGCCCTGTCGCGCCAGTCGGCGGGGGCATATATGGCCATTTTTTTGCTCGGCGTGGGAGAAATGGCCAACCCGGCATTGCAGGGTCTGCTCACCAGCGCCGTATCGGCGCGGCAGCAGGGCTGGCTGCAGGGCGCCGTCAAGAGTGCCGGCAGCCTGGCGGGCCTGGCGACACCGGCACTGTTCGCCATGCTGGTCGCCGTTGATCCTGCCAGCCACGACAGCGGTGCGGCATTTATCCTGGCCGCCATGCTCTTGCTGGCCGCCTGCCTGGCGCTTGCCGCCAGCAAATACTCGGCTGGCAGCAAGCCGGCATGACGCGGATCAATGCGATGCGGCTTCTTTTATGCCCATCTCCAGGCTGTAATTCGCCACCGCATTTCGGCGCGCCGCGTTGCGCATCAGATACACCTGCACCGTGTACTCGCCATCGGCCGGCAGTGCCGCCTGGTAAGTGTTGCCGCTGGTCGAGCCGATGAACAGGGCTTCCTCCTGGCCGGCCTGGCGGATGTTGAAGTAATTTGACGTTTGATTGGTCTTGAGCTTGACGCTGAGGGTCTGGCCCGCCTTGCCCGTCAGCGTGTATTCGGCCGTGGCGTAACCCTTGATCTTGCCTTTGACCGTATGCGTGGCCTGGTTCGCCGTCAATGCCACGCTTTCCTTGTGGACGGGATCGGCGCTCCAGGCGGGCGTCGTGAAAACGAGGGCCGCCAGCAGCAGGCTGGCGCGGATGGGCAAGTGGCGATGCGGCATAGGAATTTTCCTTGGGAAGTAGATTGCAACGAGGCAATTGCGATGCCATCCATCTTACGCCAGCTGGCGCCAGGCGCCTGTACGGCAGCGCGCGCATGGCATGCTGAAACGCCATTTTTTCCGCCTTTCTTGACCTGCGCGCTTTTTCCGGGCACGCACGTTTCAGGATGCGGCGGATGAAAAATTTCAGGTAGGCTGCAGCTCCTCTCCCTGTACTGAAAGGAAAGCAACATGGGTATTTCCGGAAAAGTCGCGCTGGTCACGGGTGCCGCGCAAGGCATCGGCAAGGCCATCGCCTTGCGCCTGGCCAAGGATGGCGCCGATATCGCGCTGGTGGACCTGAACCAGGAGAAACTGGACGCCGTCGCCGCCGAAGTGCGCGCGCTGGGGCGCCGCGCCGTCACCTGCATTGCCGACGTGTCGCAATTGCAGCAAGTCACGGAGGCGGTGGCGTTTGCCGAGCGGGAACTGGGCGGCTTCGACATCATCGTCAACAACGCCGGCATCGCGCAGGTGCAGCCGCTGCTCGACGTGACGCCGGAAGAGGTCGACCGCATCATGCGCATCAATGTGCAAGGGACGCTCTGGGGCATCCAGGCGGCCGCCAAGACCTTCAAGCGGCGCCAGCAGAAGGGCAAGATCATCAATGCCTGCTCCATCGCCGGGCATGACGGCTTCGCCTTGCTGGGCGTGTACTCGGCCACCAAGTTCGCCGTGCGCGCGCTGACGCAGGCGGCGGCCAAGGAACTGGCGGCCGACGGCATCACCGTCAACGCGTATTGCCCCGGCGTCGTCGGCACCGACATGTGGGTCGAGATCGACAAGCGCATGGCCGAGGTGACGGGCGCCGAGCTGGGCGCGACATACAAGAAGTACGTGGACGGCATCGCGCTGGGACGTGCGGAGACGCCGGAAGATGTGGCGGGACTCGTCTCCTTCCTGGCGGGACCGGATGCCGATTACATGACGGGCCAGGCGCCCTTGATCGATGGTGGCCTCGTGTACCGTTGATGCATTGATCAGGCATAAAAAAACAGGCCACGCTGTCGGTGACAGCGTGGCCTGTTTGCGTTGCATCAAGGATTAATTGATGCTCACTTCCTTGCGGTTATCGCGCGAGACCCGGTCGATCATTTTGTTATACGGATCGACGCCCACTTCGAACGGTTTGTCCTTCACCGTGATGGTGAGCACCGGGTCGCTGCCCGACAGCATGCGCCTGGCGGTGTACAGGACTCGTTCATCCTTTTCCTTGCCGCCCGCGGGGCGCGCGAAGATGGCGATTTCCACCGGCTCGTCATAGGCGCGCGGGCTTTCCTTGCCCTTGCCGTCGGATTCGAGCTTGGCCAGGTGCAGCTGCATGGTGACATCCCACTGGCCATCCTTGCGCTGCACGGCCGACGCTTGCGTCACGCGGTTGTCGTAGAAGACGATTTTCTCGAACAGGTCGGTGATCAGCGCCTGCTTGTCCTGCGGCGCTTCGGCGCGGATGTAGGCCAGCAGTTCCAGGGTGGTGGTGAACGGCGCCTGCTGGTAGCCCTTGTCCTGCAGATAGCGTTTCAGGGCACGGTTCAGCGCTTCCTCGCCGATCTCGTCGCGCAGGCGGTAGAACACCAGGCTGCCCTTGTTGTAGTGGATGTATTGCTGTCCTTCCACGCGCGCCAGCGGCAATTCCTCGATGGCCTCGCCGCCGCGTCCGCTCAGGTAGCGGTCCAGCTCATAGCGCAGGAAGCGGCGCATTTTCTCGCGGCCGTATTCCTTTTCCATCACCATCAGGGCCGAGTACTGCGACAGCGATTCCATCAGCATGGTAGCGCCCTGCACATTCGCGCCGATCACCTGGTGGCCCCACCACTGGTGCGCCATTTCATGCGCCGTGACGTAAAACACATAGTCGATGTCATCCTTGTCGCGCAGGTCGGCGATGAAACCGATGTCTTCCGAATACGGGATCGTGTTGGCAAACGACTGCGCAAAGCTCTGGTAGCCGGGGAATTCCAGGATGCGCACCTGCTTGTGCTGGTAGGGCGTGAAGCGGGTGGTGTAATAGTCGAGCGACTTTTGCACGGAGGTAATCATGCGATCCGTGTTGTAGCCGTGCTTCTTGTCGACATAAATCTCGATCGGCACGCCGTGCCAGTCGCCCTTTTTGACGTCCCAGCGCGCCGACAGGTAGGCAAAGAACGGCATCATCGGCTGGTCCATCTTGTAGCGGTAATAGCGGCGGCCATCCTTTTCCCAGCTGGCCTGCAGGTAGCCGGGCGCCAGGGCGGTCTGCTCGCCGCTGGTGGAGACGGTGGTGTCGAAATGGATCCAATCGGCATCGCCGCCCAGCACCGTATTGCCATACGCGGAGCTGTCTTCCAGCTTGGCCATGCGCTGCGGTTCGCCCAGGCCACGCTTGCGGCGCTCATTGCGGTCCGTCAACTCCATGTGCTGCGCATAGCCGAAGTGGGGGAAGAAGCTCTGGTTGTTGAAGAAGCTGCCGTTCAGGTTGACCTGGTCCGGCGCGCCGCTGTTGGTGAAGCCCTCATGCGTGACGGCCACCGTGAAGTCCAGCGGCAGGGTGGCGCCCGGCGCCAGGGGCTGGGCCAGCTTGAGGATGCTGAAGCCGAGTTCCTTGTCATCGAGCACGATCTTGTGCGCCGGCAAGTTCAACCACCGTGTTTCCAGGTCCGGGTTAAGCTGGATGCGCAGGGTGTCGAGTGCTTGCGTGGTCTTGTTTTGCAGCACGTAGTGGCCCTTGATCAAGACTTTACGTTGCTCAGGATAAATATCCACATCGGCCTGGATGTCGGTGATCTTTGGCTGCGGCAAGTCCTTGTATTGTTTGTACAATTTCTCGTAGCGGGCTTGCTTGTCCATGCCGACGTCCGCCGTTTCGTACTGGTTCAGCACATTCGTGTTGTAGAAGATCCAGCCGCCCGTGCCCACCCAGCACAGCAGCACCACGGCCAGCGCGGCGCCGGCGCGGCCTTGCAGGCGCTGGCGGGCCAGGCGCAGGCGCGCACGCCCGCCGGCGGCCAGGCCGCGCACCCAGAACGCGCGGGCCAGCATGACGAGCGCCACGGTAAACAGGCTCCAGTACACGGCAAACCAGGCCCAGCCTGTCAGGAAGTGGCCATAGCCATTCATGTCCGAATACTTGATGGCTGGCGTGCCGCCGAAGGCATACAGATTGTGTTCCAGGTGCAGCATGCCCAGCACCATTTGCGCCACCATCAGCAGGATCACCAGCAGGTAGCCGATGAACTTGTTGTTGGACAACACTTGCAGGGTGAGGGCGCACAAGCCCATCAGCACGAAGAAGAGGGAACCGAGCAAGCTGCCCTTCAGGTACAGTCCCAGTTCCACGGGCGCGCCGCCCTTGTAGAGCTGGAAACCGATGGCCGCGAGGACGCCCACCAGCAGGTAGCCGGCGATGACGCCGACCAGGGCCGTGCACTTGGCCAGCAGGGGCACCCAGCCGGGCACGGGCATGGCGTCGCTGACGTCGGCGATCCTCACCTGGCGCTCCTTGAAGATCAGCTCACCCGCATAAAAGGTGACGATGATGATCAGCATGAAGCTGAAGCTGTTGTTGATACTTTGCAGCATCAAATGGGTCATCGGATACACGGCCGTGCCATACATGTTCTTGGCCATGCTGGAGCTGGCGAGCAGGTTGATGACGCCGAACAGCAGCATGACGAGGAAGGGCACGCTCTTGAAGACGCCGGCGGCGTCGAAGCGCAGGATTTGCCACCATTGGCGCCAGGCCGTCGCCGGGGTAAAGGTGGGAAGGGTGCGCGGCAGGTGCAGCGGCGCCGTCACGGCCGCTGCGGCTGCCTCGGCCTTGTGCTTGCCGAACAGGCGTTTTCCCGTGCCCGTGCGCTGCGGCTTGAACAGAACCACGGTGGCGGCGAACAGCAGGGCCGCAATGCCCAGCCACAGCAGGCGGTTGGCCAGCAGGAAGCCGGACAGGGGCGGCAGGCCCGCGTTCGCTTCGGCGGACGTGAAGTAGCGCGTCATGCGGCCCAGGGCGCGCATGCCGAAGGGGTCGAGCAGGACGGCGACCCATTCGTTGTTGATATCGCGCGTCAAGGCGCCAGCCATGCCCCACAGCACGAAAAAGCCCAGCACGCCCACGTAGACGAGCAGCATCGAGCGCGTGGTGGCCGCCAGCAGCATCAGCAGGGCGCCGATGAAGAGCAGGTTGGGGATCACCATCACGCCGAAGCTCCACGCATACGCATGCAGCGAGAACGCGCCGACGCGCTGCGGGTCGACCCAGGGCATGAGGGGGCCGAGCATGAGCGCCAGGGCAATGGCGGCAAAGATCACCAGGCAGGCGACGAAGCCGGCGGCGAAGCGGCCGAACAGGTAGTCCCACTTGCGCATGGGCGTGGCGAACAGCATGTCGGCCATGCCCACTTCGCTGTCGCGCAGCACGGCGCCCGCGATGAAGATGGTGATAAGCAACATCGACAGCAGGCTGAACATCGTCAGCAGCTGCGCCACCACGGTGGGCGCATTGCGGTTGATGTTGCCGATGGCGCCGCCGATCTGGATCGAATCGCTGCTGCTGGCGCCAAAGGCCATCAGGGCCAGGATGGCGGCAAATACCCACAGCAGCGGCTGTTTCAGCTGGTAGCCGAGGTCAAACTTGAAAAATTCCTTCCACATGGCGGCCCCTTACGCGGCGACGCCGCTGCGGGCGGCGTTGCGTACATGCAGGAAGTACACGTCTTCCAGGTCCGGCGCGATCTGCACGAAACCGCTGTCGGGCTGGCTGTCGGCAAACACATTGATCTGCGGCTTGCCGCCCACCAGGCGCGTCGACAGCACATTGTGCGACTGCTGGTACTGCGCCAGCTCGTCCATGCTGACGCTGCGGCGCCAGACCTTGCCGAGCAGGGTGTCGATGGCCGCCTGCGGTTCGCCCTGCACCAGCACTTGCCCCTTGACGATCATGGCCATGCGCGGGCACAGGTCCGTCACGTCGTCGACGATGTGGGTCGACAGGATCACCACCACCTGCTCGCCGATCTTCGCCAGCAGGTTCAGGAAGCGGTTGCGCTCGTCCGGGTCCAGGCCGGCCGTCGGTTCATCGACGATCACCAGGCGCGGCGCGCCCAGCAGCGCCTGGGCGATGCCGAAGCGCTGGCGCATGCCGCCCGAATACGTGCCCAGGTTGCGCTTGCGCGCTTCCCACAGATTGGTTTGCTGCAGCAAGGCTTCCACGGCTTCCTTGCGCGGGCCCTTCTCCGTCAAGCCTTTCAAGACGGCAAAGTGGTTGAGCAGGGTTTCCGCGCTCACTTTCGGGTACACGCCGAAATCCTGCGGCAGATAGCCGAGCTGGCGGCGCAGGCCGGCCTTGTCCTGCAGCACGTCGACGCCATCGAAATGGATGCTGCCGCTATCGGGATCTTGCAAGGTGGCAATGGTACGCATGAGTGAGGACTTGCCTGCGCCATTCGGACCCAGCAAGCCGAACATTCCGTTGGGAATCTCCAGGCTGACATTGTTGATGGCTTTGACGCCATTGGCATACGTTTTGTTCAGCTGTTTGATCGATAGCATGTGCAGCACTCTCCAGAGCTTGGGTATGAAAGCCGGCAGATTCCTGTCTGCCGGTCTGTGTCAGGGGATCACCCTTGTTTTATGACAACCGCGATGGCGGATGTTACTCAAAAACAATAATATATAGCCAATTGGAAGAAAATTAATGTTTTTGCGACCAGAGGTGGAAATGCGGGGCTGAAATGCGGGAGGGGAGGATGAACGACGTGGTGCTACACTCGCCAGTTTCAGCGACGCCAGGCGGCGGAAAGACGGGACCATGCCGGAAACACAGAACATGACATTGCGCGCCGTTGCGCCGGGCGAAGCAGGGGCGCTGGCGCGGCTGTTCCAGCTGTACTGCTACGAGAATACGGCCTGGAGCGGCGAAGACGTGCTGGCCGACGGCCGCTACGATGTGTGCGATGCCGGACTGGCCGAGTATGTGCATGCGCCCGGACATACGGCCGTCTGGATCGAGGTCGATGGCGCGCTGGCGGGCTTCTTCGTCACGGAACCCGGCATGGCGGGCGCGCTGCCGGTCCGGGAGTTCAGCGACTTGTTCATCTTGCAGAAATACCGGCGCCGGGGGCTGGCGCTGGAAGTGGTGCGGCGCGTGCTGCTCGATGGCGAGCAGACGTGGCTGGTGGCGACGTTCCGCGCCGATGCGCAGGCGAATGCGTTCTGGCGGCAGGCGTTTGCGCGCCTGCCGTTTGCCAGGGTCGAGGCGTATGACGATCCGGAATTGCCGCAGTTTCAGCTCTATTTGCTGAAACCGGCGGCGCTCGCTTAAAAGCGCACTTTTACATACGCCGACGGTCCCGTCAGGCGGATGTTCAGGTCGGCATCGCGTTCGCTGTCGCGGTGCAGCTTGATTTTCGAGATGCCGTAGTCGGCCACGAAACCGATATTCTTGAATGGAAACCATTCCACGCCGATATTGCCGCCGTAGATGTGGCCGTTGATGCGCCCGCCATTTTTCTTGATGCCCGACGCTTCCGCATACATGCGCAAGTCCGGCGTGAAGGCGTGGCGCCAGCCCACCTCCAGCAGCGGCGCGAACGCGTGCTCGCCGATGGAATCGCGTGCCGTGGCCGTCTCGCCATTGACGACGCCCGTGGCCGTGCCGTTCAGGCTGGCATGGTAGTAGGCGGCGCCCAGGCCGATGCCGAAGGTGTCGTTGCCGCTGCCCAGCCACCATTTATAGGCCAGCTTGGCCAGGTCCAGCTTCAGATCGGCATTCGCCGTCGCCGTGCCTGTGACGGGCTGGCCATTGATGATGGTGTCGCCCGTCAGGCTTGGCGTGTAGGATTTGTCGTAGCGGTAGTAGTCGAATGCCAGGCCGTGGCGGTCGCCGATCAGCAAGTCCGCTTTCACGCGCGGGATGGTGGTGTGGCTTGGCTTCGATTCGGGCGCGTCGATGCGGCCAAATTCGGTGTCGGCGCCGATATTGATGCGCGGATCGGCGGAAAAGGCGCCCAGCGAAATGCTGACGCGGTCCAGGGTGGGCGACGGTTCCGCCCGCGCCGCGGCGGCGGCCGTCGCAATGCCCAGTACGCCCAGCATCATGGCGCTGCGCAAGGCAAGATGGCGCAAACGGGGGGGCGACAGACGGGCGGGGACGGGCGTGGCAAACATGGGACTACTCCTCAAAATATAAGTGAAAACGGCCGCGACGTCGGGGTGGCTGGTGTCATGCGGCAATGCAATGAGGAAATGGTAGCAATTGTTACTTTTGGATTACGTAGCCGCACGGCGCAACTTACCGTCGGATTTGTCCTACCGTATGTAACAGCCGGTAGGCAGGCGGGTGTGCCGCCATTGCCTGCAACGGGACACGCGTGCAAAATGGTGCGCACGAGGAGGAAACACCGCATGAGAATCGCCGCCATTTCCGATATCCACGGCAACCTGGATGCGCTGGACGCCGTGCTGGCCGACATCGCCGGGCGTAACGTGGACGTGACCGTCAACCTGGGCGATATCGTTTCGGGCCATCTGCAGCCGCGCGCCACGGCGGCGCGCCTGATGGCGCTGAACCTGCCCACGATCCGCGGCAACCACGAGCGCCAATTGTTCGGCGACCCGGCCCGCATGGGCGTGTCGGACGCTTTTGCGCGCGCGCAACTGCTACCGGAGCAACTGGACTGGATAGCCGCGTTGCCCGCCACCTTGCGCTTGCGCAAGGACGTGCTGCTCGTGCATGGCACGCCGACAAGCGACCTCGTGTATTTTCTCGACAGCGTCACGCCGCAAGGCAGCCGCGCCGCCACGCCGGCTGAAGTGGCAGAACGGGCCGGGACGGCGGACGCGGCCCTGATCCTGTGCGGCCACACGCACATGCCGCGCCAGGTGCGCCTGGCCGATGGCCGGCTGATCGTCAATCCGGGCAGCGTGGGCTTGCAGGCGTACGACGATGACCACGGTTATCCGCACGTGATGGAAAACGGCACGCCGCATGCGCGCTATGCCATCGCGGAACAGGGCGCGGACGGCGCCTGGACGGCGCACTTTCACGCCGTCGCATACGACTGGGAAACGGCGGCCCGGCTGGCGCTGGCGAACGGGCGGCCCGACTGGGTCGCGCCCTTGCGCACGGGCCGGGTCGGCGTGCTTACCTGAACTCTTCGGCGACGAGGTTGTACTTCTGCATCTTGTGATACAGGGTTTGCTTCGGCAAACCGAGCACCGTGCTCACTTCGCTGACGTTACCCGAATATGTGCGCAGTTCCTGTTCGATCAGGGCGCGTTCGAAGCCGTTCACTTGCTCCGCCAGCGACAGCGGGCTGGCCAGTCCGGCCGCCAGCAGGCTCGAGGCGCCACCGGCGATACCGAGCACGAAGCGGTCGGCGATATTGCGCAATTCGCGCACATTGCCGGGCCAGGAATGGGCCATCAGGTTGCGCATCTGCGCGCTGGAGACCACGGGCGCGGCGCGGTTGTAGCGGGTGGCGGCGGCCAGCACGAAGTGTTCGAACAGGATGGGAATGTCTTCGCGCCGTTCGCGCAGCGGCGGCAGATGCAGCACGATCAGGTTCAGGCGGTAGTACAGGTCGCTGCGGAATTTCTGTTGCTGCGACAAATCCTCCAGGTCCAGCTTGGCCGCCGCGATGACGCGCACGTCGACGGGCGTGGGCACGTTCGAGCCCAGGCGCTCGATATAGCGTTCCTGCAGCACGCGCAGCAATTTGACTTGCAGCGACAAGGGCAGCGATTCGATTTCATCGAGGAAAAACGTGCCGTGGTCCGCATGCTCGATCTTGCCCACCTGCCGCTTGGCCGCGCCCGTGAATGCGCCCGGTTCATGGCCGAAGACTTCGCTTTCGAAGATGCTTTCGGGAATCGCGCCGCAGTTGACGGCGACAAAGTTATGCTTGCGGCGGTGGCTGAAGTCGTGCAGGCAGCGGGCCACCATTTCCTTGCCCGTGCCCGTATCGCCATAGATCAGCACGTCGGCGGGTTCGTCGGCTACGTCGAGTATCAAACGCCGTATGTCGCGCATCGCCACGGAATTGCCCAGTAGGCGCGCCTCGATGCCGCCGCCGTCCTCGAGCTGGCGGCGCAGGCTGTGCACTTCCAGCATGAGTCTGCGCGTTTCCAGCGCGCGCAGGATGACGTCGACCAGCTGGTCGGACGAATACGGCTTTTCGATGAAATCGTAGGCGCCCGTGCGCATGGCGTGCACGGCCATCGTGATGTCGCCATGGCCCGTGACGAGGATCACGGGCAGGTGCGGGTCCAGCGTCTTGACGGCTTGCAGCAGCTCCAGGCCGCTCATGCCGGGCAGGCGCACGTCGCTGACGATGATGCCGGGAAAGTCCGGCGTCAGCAGTTTATAGGCCAGTTCGGCCGAGTGAAACGCCAGCACGTCCAGGCCGGCCAGTTGCAATGCCTGCTCGCTGCCCTCGCGTACGGTGGGGTCGTCCTCGACCAGCAAGACCTTCAAGCCGTCAAACATGTTTTTCCTCCTGCGTTGCAATCTGTAGTTCGATGGTGAAGACGGCGCCGCCGCCGGGGGCGTTTTCGGCGCGCAGCACGCCGCCGAACTGGCGCGTGATCTGTTCGGAGATGGCCAGGCCCAGGCCCAGGCCCAGTCCTTGCGGTTTGGTCGTGAAGAACGGCTCGAACAGGTGTTCATACACTTCCGTCGACAGGCCGGGGCCCGTATCGGCCACGTGGATCAGCACGTGCTCCGGCGTGCATTCGACGGCCACGCGCAGGCTGCGCACGTCGCTGCCGTTCATGGCGTCGAGCGCATTCGCGTACAGGTTCACCAGCACCTGCTCCAGGCGGTTGCTTTCGCACATGGCGAAGATGTCGTCGGGCGGCAGTTGCAAAGTAAAACGCACATTTTCCACCTGCAGGCGGCGCTCGACCAGGAACAGGGCGTTGCTGATCGCCGTGGGGATCGAGACGGAAGTCAGGCTGGTCGTCGATTTGCGCGCAAAGATCTTCAATTGGCCCGTAATGGTTCCCATCCGGGCCGCAATTTGCGAGATCTTCGCCAGGTTGCGCCGCGCATCGTCGAGCCGTCCCCGTTCCAGCAGGATGACGGCATTGTCGGACATGGTGCGCAGCGCCGTCAGCGGCTGGTTCAGTTCATGCGTGATGCTGGCCGACATCTGTCCCAGCACGGCCATCTTGCCGGCTTGAAACAGTTCATTTTGCGTGATGTGCAGCTTTTGCTCGGCCTTGCTGCGCACCTCGATTTCCTGGCTCAGGCTTTGCGTCATGGCATTGAGTTCCGAGGTGCGTTCCTCGACCATGGCTTCCAGGTTGTCGTAGGCATGCTGCAGGTCTTCGCGGGCGCGCAGCTTTTGCGCCACGGCCGCGCGCCGCTGGCGCAGGTAAAAGAACAGCAGCATGAAAAAGCCCAGCAGCACGCAGGAGAAGGCGGCCGCCGCGCGCGCGCTGGCCTTCGCCTGCGCCAGGTCGGACAGGTAAATGAAAGTCCAGCCTTGCGGCGACTTGAGCTTGATCTGCGTCATCACGCTGGAGCTGATCTTCGGCGGCGTGTCGGCGTGTTCCTGTTCGCGCACGCTGATCACGCGCGCGCCATTGCCCAGCTGGCGGTCGGAGACGAAAGGGATGGCTTCCAGCTGCTTCGAATAATACTGGCGCGTGCGGTTGAGTTCTTCGACGATGGCGGGCGACAGGGGCGCCAGGGTCTTGTACTTCCAGTCCGCCATGGAACTGAGGAAGATCACGCCGTGCTCATCGGCCAGCATGACCTTGTCGGCGCCCTGCACCCAGCGTTTTTCCAGGGTTTCCAGGTTCACCTTGACCGTTGCCAGGCCCAGCATGTGGCCATTCTGGTAGATGCCGTGGGCAAAGAAATAGCCGGGCTCGAGCCGCGTCGTGCCGACGCCATAAAAACGCCCCGGCGTGCCGCGCAGCGCATCCTGGGCGTAGGGGCGGAATGAGATATTGTCGCCAATAAAGCTGTCCGGCCCCTGCCAGTTGCTGGCGGCCCGCGTGTTGCCGTCCAGGTTGCTGATGAAAATGGTCGACGATTTCGCCTGGGCGTTCATCTGCTCGAGGTAATGGTTGACCGTATCGACCAGCACCGGGTCTTCCGGGTGCTGCAGCAAACGGATGACGTCGCGGTTCAGCTCCAGCGTCTTGGGCAGGAAGTCATACTTTTCCAGCGCGTTTTCCAGGCTGCTGACATACACTTCGAGGCGCTGCGCGCCGCTGGCCTGCAGCTTGCCGATGGCGATGCGTTCGGTCCAGAAATACACGAGCCAGACGGTGGCCAGACAGGCGGCCAGCACCACGCCCCAGGCCAGCGTTTCGCGGCCCGACCGCTGCGACAGGCGCTGGCGCCAGGAAAGGGAGGGTTTGGTAGTACTGCTATTCATAAAATCAGCTGCCAACTTGCAAGAACCCACAGTATCGCATTTAAATATTGCGTAAAAAGAAAAAGCCGCCGGATATGCATCCGGCGGCTCACGCTTTTATGTCACGGACAGTTCAACGTCCTTAGAACGTGTGGCGCATGCCCAGGTTAAAGCCGCTGGTGCCGGTGCCGTCGTCGGTGGCATTGCCGACCTTGTAGGTCGCGCCGTTCTTGTTGCTGATGTGGCCGTAACCTGTGTACAGGTCGCTGCGCTTGGACAGCGCATAGAAGGCGCCGATGGCCCACTGCTGGGCGTCACGGTTTGCATTGCTCTTGTCGTTATGGCGGATGTACGACGCGACCAGCTTGGTGGCGCCGAACGGGGCGCTGAAGCCGACCAGGATGTCGTTGCTCTTGCTGTTGTCCAGGGCGCGGTTGTCGGCGTAGCCGAAGTTGCCTTGCACGACGCCAAAGTCGTAGCGCGTGGCCAGCAGGGTGTTGCGCGTTTGCTGGGTCGCCAGCGCATTTTCCTGGCGGTGGTGCGTCAGGGTCACGTTCAGCGGACCGTCGATGTAGTGCACGGCACCGCCCATGCTGCGGTTTTTCGCATTATCGCCGGCCACTTCGCCAAAGCCATACGCCAGGTCGGCCGACAGCTTGCTCCAGGTCGGCGTGCTGTATTGCACCATGTTGTCGATGCGATAATTCGGTGTCATGATGTTCGACGCCGTGCCGGCCAGGCCGATGACAAACGGATCGGCCACGTCGCGCAGGGCCAGGTAGTACGGCGTGTATTGGCGGCCCAGCGTGACGGCGCCGGCGCTGCCGGTCAGGCCCACGTACGACTGGCGGCCGAACAGCCGGCCGCCCTGGCCCGAGGTGCCGGTATCGATATTGAAACCACTTTCCAGCACGAAAATGGCGGCCAGGCCACCACCGAGGTCTTCCTTGCCCTTGAAGCCGATGCGCGAGCCCGAGGCGACGCCGGAAGCGACGCGGTTCAGGCGGTCTCCAGCCGCATCCTTGTCGAACACCAGTCCGGCGTCAGCCACGCCGTACATGGTGACGCTCGATTGGGCCATGGCGCCGGTGGAGGCTGCGCCGAGGGTCAGCAGGGTAAACAGGACTTTTTTCATGAAAATCTCTCTAATAAGTTGGAATGACTACTGATCGCACTACCTGACTGCTTGTTACTCAACATCGACAACAAATAAATGGCCCGCTTGTGGCGGGCCATGGCGCTATCAGGCTTTGCTAGCGTGATCCGCTTCGCCCCAATGGCTTTCCGTGTTCTGGTTGGCCGCATTGGCCGCGGCTGCTTCTTCCTCGGTGGCCAGGCCACCTTCCCACTTGGCGACGACGGCCGTGGCGACGGCATTGCCGACCGCGTTGGTGGCCGAACGGCCCATGTCGAGGAATTGGTCGACGCCCATCAGCAGCAGCAAGCCCGCTTCCGGAATATTGAACTGGTTCAGGGTAGCGGCAATCACTACCAGCGAGGCGCGCGGCACGCCGGCCATGCCTTTCGAGGTCAGCATCAGCAGCAGCAGCATGGTGATCTGCGTGCCGATCGACAGGTCGATGCCATAGGCTTGCGCGATGAACAGCACGGCAAAGGTGCAGTACATCATCGAGCCGTCGAGATTGAAGGAGTAGCCCATTGGCAACACAAAACTGGAAATCTTGCGGTCCACGCCGAACTGGTCGAGCGCCGTCAGCAGTTTTGGATACGCCGCTTCCGAGCTGGCCGTCGAAAATGCCAACAGGAATGGTTCGCGGATCAGGCCGACGAGTTTGAAGATGCGCGGGCCGATGACGACGAAGCCGGCGCCGATCAGCAGGGCCCACAGGCACAGCAGGCCCACGTAGAAGCCGCCCATGAACTTGGCAAACGTGACCAGCACGCCCAGGCCGTGGGTGGTGATGACGGAGGCCATCGCGGCGAACACGGCCAGCGGGGCCAGGTTCATGATGGTGCCGGTGATGCGCAGCATGACTTGTGCCAGCTGGTCGACGACGGCCGTCAGGGTCTTGCCCGATTCGCCCAGGCCGGCCAGTGCGCCGCCGAAGAAGATCGAGAACACCAGCACTTGCAGGATTTCATTGTTGGCCATGGCCTCGATCGGCGACTTCGGCACCAGGTGCGTGAAGAAATCTTTCAAGGTGAAGGCGGCCGTTTTCAGATTCGTCGAAGCGTGTATGTCCGGCAATGGCAAGCCGAGGTTGGTACCCAGCTGCATCAGGTTCGACAGCACCATGCCCAGCGCCAGCGAGACCAGCGAGGCGACGACGAACCAGCACATGGCTTTCAGGCCGATGCGGCCGGCCGTCTTGCCGTCGCCCATGTGGGCGATGCCGACCGTCAGGGTGGAGAACACCAGCAGCGCAATGATCATCTTGATCAGGCGCAGGAAGACGTCGGTGACGATGGAAATATTGCCAGCGATTTGCTTGCTCATGTCAGCATCGGGGAAAGCGGAATGGCATCCATAACCGACGGCAATGCCGAGGATCATGGCAATCAGGATGTACAGGGTTAATGGCCGTTTCTTTTTCATTATGACTCCTCCGGTGAAACGCCGCTGTGAGCGGATTATTGATTGCGAGCAACTCAAGCTTGGAGTCAATATTTCTCAAAAACAAGCCCTTGCGTGCCAGCGATTATTTGCAGCAAAACCTGTACATAGCAAAGGATATGCCTGAAATGGGAATTTGGGACTTAACTTCTTAAGTTGTTGATTTGAGGAAGCTTTTTTGTTGCTTAGATGTCGCAACTTTGCACGCTTGCGCGAAATATTGGACGCGGCAGGCCATCGCTGTATGACTTTTCATACGCTAGTCACGGCAGGGTGGCGGTACGCCAAAAAGGCAAGATTATCAGGACAATAAAAAAGCCCCTCCGAAGAGGGGCTTGATGTGGCGCAATGCGTGTTTAGAACTTGATATTCGCCGTCAGGCTGAACGAACGAGGCTGGCCCGGGGTGTAGCGGAAGCCGGATTTGTTGATGGCCGCCACATAGGTCTTGTCGGCCAGGTTGTAGGCGTTCAACTGCAAGTCGAGGTTCTTGTTGACGGTATAGGTTGCCATGGCGTCGAAGACCCAGTAGGCATCCACGCGGGCCGGCGTGCCGACGGCGCCATCGGTGCCGCGCAGCATTTCACCCACGTAACGCGCGCCGCCGCCGATCTTCAGGCCGAACGGCAGGGTGTACGAAGTCCAGCTGGTGAACGCCTGTTTTGGCGTGTAGGTGAGGCTCTTCTCGCCGCTGGCCGTGAAGACCTTGTTCGACTCGACCTTGGTATTCATGCGCGTATAGCCGGCGCTGACCAGCCAGTTCGGCATGATCTCGCCCACCACGCCCAGTTCCAGGCCTTGCACGCGCTTCTTGCCGGTCTGGTAATAAATGGTCGAGATGACAGGATCTTGCTCCACTTCATTCTTGACGGTGGTCTGGTAGACGGCGGCCGAGAGCGACAGTTTTTGCTTCAGGAAGTCCCACTTGGTGCCGATTTCCTTGGTGATGGTTTCCTGTGGGTCATAGTTCGGGTTTTGCGCGCTGCTGGCGGCGGTGCTCAGGCCGAAGTTGACGCCAGGCGGCGCTTTCGACGTGGCCAGCAAGGCGTACACGCTGCTGTCCGGCGTCGGCTTGTACATGGCCGAGATCTTGCCGTTGGCCAGGGTGTCGCTCAGGGTCAAATGGGTCGGAATCGGCGTGCCCACTGGCAATGGCTGTACCGCGGGCGCAGTCACGGCCCCTTGCAGGGCGACGGCGTCATACGTGGTGTTGAAATGGTCGAAACGCACGCCGCCGTTGAAGATCCACTTGTCGCCGAACTTGACGGTGTCGAACACATACAGGCTTTGCGTGTTGACTTCGCCTTCCGTGAAGGCGCCGCTGCGCACGGGATTGTGGCCGGTGACGGTGTCGCGCGGATTCGGGTGGTACAGGTTCGCTGCCGGCAAGGTGCCCAGGCTGGCTGGCACATAGCTGTAGTTGGTCTGTTTTTCGCTGGTGAATTCGGCGCCGGCCACCACGGAGTGCTTCAGCACGCCCGTGTCGAATTGCGCGCTGACGACGGTCTGGTTGGTCAGGATCGTGTTTTCCTGATCCTTGACGGTGCGCAGCGAGCGCGCCAGGGTCCAGGTCGACGGATCGGTGGGAACCGGTGTCTTCAGGTTGCCCATGCTGCCCATGAAGGCCGTCAGCAGGTAATCCTGCTGGGTCTTGCCGTAGCGCGTGGTGTTCTGGATCTGCACGTTGGGCGAGAAATCATGGTCGATGCGCAAGGTGCCCATGTCGGCCTTGACCTTGTCGTAGTCCGAGGTGGAGCCGTAGAAATTCTTCGGATCGACCCTGGCGGCGCCGTTCAGGAAGCTGCGGATGATTGGTTGGTCCTTCGTGGCGACGTCCGGCGTCGCGTAGCCTGGCAAGCCGATGGTCGGCACGCCGCCGTCGGGCACGTTGTTCTGGTCCACGTGCAGGTAGCTGGCCGTGATGCGCGTCGGTTTGCCGAGGCCGAAGGTGACGGTGGGCGCGAAGGCCCAGCGCTTGTTCTTGACTTCATCGCGCGCCGGGTTGCCGCTGTCCTGCGTCATCAGGTTCAGGCGCATTGCCGTGCCGGTATCGCTGTCGAGGATGCGGTTCCAGTCGGCCGTGGCGCGTTTCTGCTTGCCGCTGCCGGCCGTCAGCAGGGAATTGAATTTGTTTTCCATGGTGGCCGTCTTGCTGACCAGGTTGATCGAACCGGTGGGCGAGCCGCGGCCGCTGTCCGTGCCCGCCGGGCCCTTCAATACGTCGATCTGTTCGATGTTGAAGACGTCGCGCGAGATGGAACCCACGTCGCGCACGCCATCGACATAGATGCTGCCCGACGAATCGAAACCGCGCATGTAGACGGCGTCGCCCGTGTTCGTGTTGCCGTTTTCGCCGAGGAAGAAGGTACCGACGCCAGGCGTGTTGCGCAGCGCGTCCGTCAGGGTCAGCGCACCTTGCTGTTCGATCAATTCCTTCTTGATCACGACGATGGTTTGCGGCGTATTGACCAGTTCTTCCGTGTACTTCGGCGACGAGGCTTTTTCGGCCTTGAAATCATTTTCCTTCGAGCCCACGACCTTGATTTCGTTCAGGGTTTGCTGCGATGCCGGGGCGCTTTGGCCGGCCGGGTCGGCCGCCTGGGCGGCGACGGGCAGCAGCATCACGGCCAGGGCGGCGCCGATGTGCTGGTTGAAACGGGTTGGGGCGTGTTTGCGGCTCTTGATTGCCATCTTGCTCTCTCGATAAGGTCAGGGTAGTGGTTCCTGGCTGGCTCTGCCCCGCTGTGCGTTGGCACGCGGGCAAGTGGCTGGCGGTGGAGACGGAAGGCCGTATTGTAATTATTGGGCAGTAATCCGTAAATGAGAATCGTTATCAGTCTCGTTTACACAACGAATTAGGCGTATCGCAAAAAAAACACTGTCACGGCCCATGAATGCTTGCTTTGCGCTCCGCCCGCTGCTATGCGCGCAGGCGTCCGGCGGCGGGAGTATGATGAGCAACCTTTACAAATTTCCTCCAAGCATGCTGCACACACCCGCTGCCTTCGTCCCCCTGATCGATCCTCCCGAACCGGCCCCGGCCGCCACAGAGACGCTCACATTCGTCTTTCACCGCGGGCGCCTGCTGTTGCGTACGCCCGGGCTGACCCTGCCCACTGCCGCCGAGGTCGCCGCGCTCGATATCGACCTGAGCCGCGCCCAGCCCGTGGGGCTGTGGCAAGGCCGCTATTGCCAGACCGTCTGGGCCGACGAAGAGTTGCCACCGGGTGCAGGCCTGGCCTGGCACGGCATGCGCTCGCTGTTCAACGCCGTCGACGATGACTTTCTGGGCCTGGCCAGCCGCGCCGTACAGCTGGCCGAGTGGGCGCGCACGCACCGCCATTGCGGCGTGTGCGCCACGCCCATGCAGCGCACGCGCGGCGAACGCTGCTTTACCTGCGCCGCCTGCGGCATGCTCGCGTACCCGCGCATTTCGCCGGCCATGATGGTGCTGATACGCAAGGGCGAGCAGGTGCTGCTGGCCATGCATAAAAACTCGCCATCGCAGCGTTTCAGCCCGCTGGCCGGTTTCCTGGAAGCGGGCGAATCGATCGAGGAAGCCGTGCACCGCGAAGTGATGGAAGAGGTGGGCTTGCGCGTGCACAACCTGCAATACTTCATGAGCCAGTCCTGGCCGTTTCCCCATTCGCTGATGATCGCGTTTACGGCCGACTACCTCGATGGCGAAATTCGCCTCGACGAGAACGAGATCGCCGAGGCGCGCTGGTTCGGCCCCGGCGATGCGTGGCCGGAGGCGAGTTCGAGCGTGTCGATCTCCGCGTTGCTGGTCGGCGCGCACCGTCCGCCGGCGTAGCGGGAAAAGCAGGGGCTGCTCAGGCAGCTTGCCGCATTTTCTATATACTGGCGGCAATTGAAAATTTTAGGGTGGTTTAGCATGTCTCAAGAAGAATTCTCCGAAAACGACTGGCGCCGGCTGATCAGCAGCTTTGGCGAAGATCCGCAGCGTCCTGGCTTGCTGGAAACGCCGGCGCGCGTGGCCAAGGCGTGGAAGCACTGGACGTCGGGCTATGGCCAGGATCCGGTGGACTTGCTGAAAGCCTTTGAAGATGGCGCGGAACAGTACAACGAGCTGATCGTCGTGCGCGGCATCCCCGTCTACAGCCATTGCGAACACCACCTGGCGCCGTTCTTCGGCAAGGCCACCATCGGTTATGTGCCTAACGGCAAGATCGTCGGCCTGTCGAAACTGACGCGCCTCGTCGATTGCTTCTCCAAGCGCCTGCAAGTGCAGGAACGCATGACGATGCAGATCGCCAATGCCCTGATGGAAGTGCTGGAACCGAAGTCGGTGGGCGTGGTCGTGCGCTGCCGCCACCTGTGCATGGAAAGCCGCGGCATCCGCACGCCGGGCGAAGAAACCATCACTTCGGCCATGCTGGGCGAGATGCAGCCGAACCTGGCGCTGCGCACGGAATTTCTGGCCCTGGCGCGCGAAAGCTGATTTTTCGGCGACGATGCTGGATGAAGGCGGCATATGCCGCCTTTTTTAATGGGCTTCCCGTTCCGCCAGGTAGCGCGCCGGCGGCTTGCCCACCGCCTTGCGGAACATGGTGACAAAACCGCTGGTGTTTTCATAACCGAGTTCCAGCGCCACCGCTTTCACGCTGTGGCCTTGCGCCAGCCGTTGCAAGGCCAGGATGACGTGCAATTGCCGGCGCCAGCGGCCCACGCTCATGCCCATTTCCTCCAATGACAGCCGGGTCATGCTGCGCTCGCTCATGCCGATGCGGCTGGCCCATTCGGCCAGGGTGCTTTTATCGGCGGGCTGCGCCAGCAGCAGGGCGGCCAGGCGGCGCAGCCGTGCATCGCGCGGCATCGGCAGATGCAAGTCTTCCACGGGCGCGGCCGCCAATTCATCGAGCAGGGTGGCCACCAGGCGTTCCTGCGCGCCATGCAGCGCAGCCAGGGTGGGAAAACCGGCCGCCTTGGCGATCAGTTCGCGCAGCAGGGGCGAGACGGCAACGGTGCAGCAGACGGCGGGCAAGGCCGGCGCCATGGCCGGCTCGACAAACAGGCAATAGCACTCGGCCTCGCCCACGCCCTGGGCTGCATGCATCAGGCCGCCCGGTATCCACACGGCGCAATGGGGCGGCACGATCCACACGCCGCTTTCCACCTCGCAATGAATCACGCCCCGCGTGGCGTACAGCAGCTGCCCCTTGCGGTGCTGGTGCGGCGCCTGTTCCGCATCCTCGCGCACGCTGGCCAGGCCCACGGCCAGCAAGGGACGCAGCACGCCATCGACGTCGAAATCGAGGATGGAGGCGTCATCGTCCAGACCCAGGTGGGCCGTCAGCATGCTGGGCAAGAGGGGATGGGGCATGGAATGACTTTGGCTGGATTGAATAATATTGTGGCTATTGTATGCAATGACGCCGGGCGCCGTCATCGGTATCGTATGCTTATCCGCAGCCCCGCTTCAACGGCAACCGCCGCCGCCCGTGTTCTGATGAAGGCCAGGAGGAACGGCAACCCCCTTGAAGGAGTCTCCCATGCAACTCGATATCACCGATTTCCCCCTCGTCTGGATGCGCCGCGACAACGCCGCCAGCGGCCCCGACGATGCCTTGTTCGCCCAGTTCGAGGACTTGCTGGCGCGCCAGCAGGCGTTCGTCATCCTCAGCGAAGAAGGCCTGGACGAGGATGGGCATGAGCATCCGCAGGAGGCGCGCAAGCGCGCCGTGCTGTGGATGAAACGGCACAAGGCTGCCCTGCGCGCGTATATCCAGGGCATGGTGCTGGTCGAACCGAGCCCCGCCAGGCGCCTGGCCGGCAAAGCGTTCGCCGTCATGTTCGGCCAGTTCTGGGGCTACCCCCTGCATTTCGGCACCAGCCGCGACGACGCGCTCGACATCGCGCAGCATTTGATCAAGGTGTGGCTGCCGCCCCACAATGATCCGACAAGGCGTCACGACGCCTGACCAAACCAACGCGCAGCAGGTTGGGTCAGGTGGGACTAGTAGCGATAGTCGTTAATGAAGTGCTTGGTGAAGTTGTACTTGCTGCCGCCGTCGAGCAGGTCGACCAGGCGTTTCGGCGCCGAGGCCGACATGAAGGCGTCGGCCGCGCCGCCCGTGCTGCGGAACTTCATGCCCGGGCTGAGGATCTGGTTGGCGCCGATTTTCAGGTGCTGGAAGCTTTTCGTCTTTTCATTGTTGAGGATGAAGTGCAATTCCTGCTTGAAGGTCAGGAAGGGAATCTTCAGCCACCAGCCTTCGTCCGTGCCATAGCTGGCGACGCTGGCAAAGTGCGTGTTCTTGTCCGTCAGCGCGGGTTTGCCCAGGCGGTCGTTGATGCGTTTCATGGCTTCATTCTTGGTCATGCTGTTCTTTCGTGATTCATTCTATCCGGCGTGCATTTTGACACATGCCCGCCACCCCCGCCTGCCTTGCCACCGCCTATCTGCGTGCTTTTTTACTGCAATGCAGCATCAATTCTCATCAATTGTCGCAACGCATTAACAACACCGGGCAAAATTCATTGCTTTCCAGCATTGTAAATATCGGTCGTTCGAGCGTATGCTGGTGTCGTCTGAACGGTGCCGCCAGAGCACCGTCGCCGCCGCATTCCTGGCCTGCCGCGCTGGAAGCGGGACACGCCCCATCGCCGCACAATAGAGAGTTGGAGACACAGCATGAAGAAATTGACGTTCCAGCAGAAGTTATGGATTCCCCTGATTTGCAGCCTGTTGTGCATCACCGTTATTTTTGTCTATAACGCCCTGGAAATTCGCAAGATCCGCATCGAAGAGCGCAGCGCCGACCTGAGCAATGCCGCCGACCTGGGCCTGGGCGCCGTCAAGATGTTCGGCGAGCTGGCCGCCAGCGGCGCCCTGACGCAGGAAGAAGCGCAAAAGCAGGCCACGGCCGTCATCAAGAGCATGCGCTTCGGCGAGACCGGCTATTTGTCCATCATCAACCTCGATGCCGTTGTCGTGATGAATCCTGCCGCGCCGCAAACCAATGGCAAGAACATGTCGGATTTCAAGGATGCCAACGGCACCTATCTGTACCGCGACATCGTTGCCGTCGGCAAGAGCGATGCGGGCAAGGGTTTCGTCCATTATTATTTCCCCCGTCCCGGCCAGAAGAACGCCGAACCGAAGATGAGCCGCGTGGTCGCTTACAAGCCGTGGAGCTGGACCATCGTGGTGGGCGTGTACATGGACGATATCGACGCGGCTTTCCGCCAGTCGCTGATCACTTCGCTGGGCGTGCTGCTGCTGGTGTGCGGCTTGCTGGCCGCCGTCGTCGTGGCGATCAACCGCAGCTTGCGCCATGCGCTGGGCGGCGATCCCGAATATGCGGCCGACGTGGCTGCCCAGATCGCGAATAACGATCTGAGCGGCGCCGTGCGCACGCATGCCAACGACCGTCACAGCGTGCTGTACGCGATGAAGACCATGCAGACCAACCTGGTCGACGCGATCAGCGAAATCCGCCATAGCGCCGAGACGATCGCCACGGCGTCGAGCGAGATTGCCAGCGGCAATATGGACTTGTCGGCGCGCACGGAAATGCAAGCTAGCTCCCTGGAAGAAACGGCGGCATCGATGGAGGAATTGACCTCGACCGTGACGCAAAACGCGGGCAATGCCGTGCAGGCGAATGAACTGGCGCAATCCGCTTCCGCCGTGGCGCGCCAGGGCGGCGCCGTGGTGGCGCAAGTGATCGGCACCATGGACACCATCAACGCTTCGTCGCGCAAGATCGTCGACATCATCGGCGTCATCGACGGCATCGCCTTCCAGACGAATATCCTGGCATTGAACGCCGCCGTGGAAGCGGCGCGCGCGGGCGAGCAGGGACGCGGCTTTGCCGTCGTGGCGTCCGAAGTGCGCAATCTGGCGCAACGGTCCGCCGGCGCGGCGAAGGAAATCAAGGAACTGATCGGCGCCTCCGTCGACAGCATCGCGGCCGGCAGCACCCTCGTCGCACAGGCGGGCACGACCATGGATCAGGTGGTGGCCAGCGTGTCGCGCGTGACCGATATCATGGCCGACATCACGGCCGCCTCGCACGAGCAAAGCACGGGCATCGGCCACGTCAACCAGGCGATCACGGAGATGGATAGCGTGACGCAGCAAAATGCGGCCTTGGTGGAAGAGGCGGCGGCAGCGGCGTCGAGCATGCAGGACCAGGCGGCCGTGCTGGCGCAACTGGTCTCGCGCTTCAAACTGTCGGCGCAGGAACCGGGGGCGGCGCCGCGCCTGGCGCCAAGCTCGGCCGCGCCACGCGCCGTGGCGAAAAAGCCGCTGCGCAGCCTGGCGGCGCGCTGATTTACCGGGCTGGGGCCGCCGCTGGCGGCGCCGGCTCGAATTCCAGCTTGTCATCGACGACCACGAATTGCCCGATCGGCTGGCCCAGGTCGGCTTTCGGGTCGTTTTCCATTTCCGTCAGCTCATTGCAGGTATTCGTTTCCGCCTGCCACAACTGCTTGCCCATGCGGATATTCCATATGCCATCGCCGGCCGCGAACAGCTCGACGGTGATGTCGGCCGGCGCATCCGTCGACAGCGTATGCAGGCGCTGGCATTGCGGCAAATTGGTCGCCATCAGCTGCACTTCCACCGTATCTTGCCAAAAATAACGTTGCTGGCGGCGCACGGTCAGGGAATGGTCCTGGCCATCGAACATATAGATGGCGAAGTCCTGGACACAGCCTGACAACAGGACGGACAGCGTGACGATCAGGAGTTTGCGCATGGTCGGCTTTCTTTGATGGTTCTCGGGAATGGCGGAATTCGATTCTTGCGGCGAGAGTGGGTGCTTGCTTGCGTGGCAAGCGGGGCACGCGCCGTCTTGTTTTTCGCTTACGTGGCATTATATCCATGCACACCAGTTGCGGCGCGACAATAGTTACGCCCACCCATGCCAACGACCTGAAAGACGACGATGATCGACCTGTATTACTGGACCACGCCCAACGGGCACAAGGTGACAATGTTCCTGGAAGAAGCGGGCATTCCCTACAACATCATTCCCGTCCATATCGGCAAGGGCGAGCAGTTCCAGCCCGAATTTCTCGCCATCGCGCCGAACAACCGCATTCCCGCCATCGTCGACCAGGCGCCGGCAGATGGCGGTGAACCGCTGTCGCTGTTCGAGTCGGGCGCGATTCTGCAATACCTGGCCGAGAAAAGCGGGCAATTCCTGCCGGACGATGTGCGCGGGCGCGCCGAGGTGATGCAATGGCTGTTCTGGCAAATGGGGGGATTGGGCCCCATGGCCGGGCAAAACCACCATTTCGTGCAATACGCGCCCGAGCCCATCGATTACGCCATCACGCGCTACGTCAACGAAACCAACCGCTTATACGGCGTACTGAACAAGCGTCTGGCCGACCGCGCATTCGTTGCCGGCGACAACTATTCCATCGCCGACATGGCGATCTACCCGTGGATCGTGCCGCACGCGCGCCAGCGCCAGAAGCTGGAAGATTTCCCGCACCTGGCGCGCTGGTTCGCAGCCATCGCCGCCCGTCCCGCCACCGTGCGCGCGTATGCGCGGGCGGCCGAGATCAATGTGCAGCCTACCGTCAGCGGCGACGCGAAAAGCGTGCTGTTCGGGCAGACGGCGAAGACGCTCGGCTAAGCTTAGTTCCCCTCAGTTGCCCCGATACGTGGAGAAACCGAAAGGGCTGAGCAGCAGCGGTATGTGATAGTGCTGCTCGGTCTTTTCCACGTGGAATTGCACAGGAATTTCCGGGAAGAATGTTTCCTGTTTCAGCCGCGCATAGTGTTCGCCCGTTTTGAACACGATGCGGTAGTCGCCCGCCTGCAACGGTTGATTTTCCGGATACATGGCCGCGATGCGCCCCTGCGCATTCGTCACGGCGCTGCTTAATTGTTTCCAAGCGTCATCTTTTTTCTGCTCCAGCGTCACCGTCACGCCCGCCGTCGGCTGGCCGCTCTGCAAGTCGAGGATGTGCACGCTCAAGGGATTGGCGGCCAGGGCCATGCCAGACAGGCTGGCGAAGGCCAGGGCGGCAGCGGTTTTTTTCAAATAGCTCATCGTTGTTGCTTTCAAGGGGTGGGGGAATCGAGTTCGGGTACGGCCGCCAGGGCGGCCTGGGCGCAGGCGCGGTCTGGCAGGGCGCCGCCGCCGCCGGCCACGCCGATGGCGCCGACGACTTCGCCCCTGGCGCGCAAGGGCAGGCCGCCGCCCAGCAGCAACAGTTCCGGCACGGTGGCCAGGTTGCGCATGTCCGGGTTGGCGTTCGCTGCCACGGCCAGCGTGTAGGTGTCGCTTTTGGTGGACAAGGCCGTGTATGCCTTGCGCCGGCTCGCTTCCGTGTTGTGGGGGCCGACGCCATCGGCGCGCTGCAAGGCGACAATATTTCCGCCACGATCCAGCACAGTGACGACGATATGCCGCCCTTGCGCCTGGCACGCGGCCATGGCCGCATCGGCCAGCTTGTTGGCCGCCGCCAGCGACAGGTCATTGACCGTGCGCAATTGCGCGTGGGCGGGACTGGCCAGCAGGCACAGCAGGGCACTGCCGAACATCAGGGTTTTCATCTGGCCTCCATGGAAAAGAATGGCGCCAGTATGGCAAGTGTTGCCCTACGAGAAGATGATCGCCGCATGACATTTTTATCATCCGCGGCGCCCGGCGCGCGGCGTAAAATGACCTTATATTTCCCTTAGAAAGCCGCCATGCGCATCCTGGTAATCGAAGACGAACCGAAGACGGGCGACTATCTGTTGCGCGGCCTGGCCGAGTCCGGCTTTACGGTGAGCCTGGCGCGCAATGGTCGCGACGGCCTGCATATGGCCGGCACCGAAGCGCCCGATCTGATCGTGCTCGACGTCATGCTGCCCATCATGGATGGCTGGCAAGTCTTGCGCGCGCTGCGCCTGCAAGAGGGCGGCGCCGACGTGCCCGTGATTTTTCTGACGGCGCGCGACGAAGTGCAGGACCGCGTCAAAGGGCTGGAACTGGGTGCCGACGATTACCTGGTGAAACCGTTCGCCTTTGCCGAACTGGTGGCGCGCATCCGCACCCTGCTGCGGCGCGGGCCGCCCCGAGAAGACGACGTCATCCGCATCGGCGACATGGAAATCGATGTGATGAAACGCAAGGTCAGCCGGCAAGGCCAGCGCATCGCCCTGACGGCGAAGGAATTCGGCTTGCTGCATTTATTGGCGCGGCGCCAGGGCGAAGTGCTGTCGCGCTCCATCATCGCTTCGCAAGTGTGGGACATCAATTTCGAGAGCGACACCAACGTCATCGACGCGGCCATCCGCCGCCTGCGCAGCAAGCTCGACGATCCGTTCGAACCCAAGCTGATCCACACCTTGCGGGGCATGGGCTATGTCTGCGAATTGCGCGCGCCCAACGCTCCCGACAGCGGCGCCGTTCAATGAAACTGGCAGAACTGCGGCGCTCGCTGACCCTGCGCGTCACGCTCGTCTTCGTGCTGATCGTGGCGCTCGTCTCGGCCGGGCTGGGCATGCATCTGTACCGTTCATTTGTGGCGGAAATCGAGCGCCGCGACGATATTTTATTGCTGGGCAAATTGCGGCAGATCCAGCAGCTACTCGGCAATGCGGGCACCCTCGATATCATCCGCGAGCGGCCCCAGTATTTCCGCGACACCATGAGCGGACAGGAAAATTCCCTGGTGCGCATCGTGCGCGCCGATGGCACGCGTTTGATCGATGTCAACCCGCATGGCGAGAACGTCGTGCATGCTGTTCCCGTGGCCGTCGATGCGCCCGTGACGGCTGCCGCCATCGTCAGCTGGATCAGCCGCGACGGCTATCCGGCCAGGGTCGTGGCGGCCAGCGCACGCATCGGCGATCCCGCGCAGATGGCCGACATTGCCGTTGCCAGGGTCTACGGTGACCGCACGGCCATGTTCGCCGCCTACCGCTGGCAGATCGTCGTTTCCGTCGCCATCAGCGCGCTGGTGGCGGCCTTGCTTGCCAGCGTGATGTTGTTGCGGGGATTGCGGCCGCTGCGCAATATCGCCGCCCACGCGGCCTTGGTGCGGCCGGGCAAGCTGGGGCAGCAACTCGAGGCGCGCGGTGCGCCGACGGAATTGCTGCCCTTGATTCAGGCCTTGAACGCCATGCTGGCGCGCCTGCAGGAGGGATACGCGCGGCTGTCGCAGTTTTCCGCCGACCTGGCGCATGAATTCCGCACGCCCGTCACCAATCTGCTGGGACAAAGCCAGGTCATGCTGGCGCGTCCCCGCAGTGCGCACGAGTATGAACAGCTGGTGTCGTCGAATGTGGAAGAGCTGGAACGGCTGTCGCGCATGATCGACAGCATGCTGTTTCTGGCGCGGGCGCAGCAGGATGAAATGGTGCTCGTCAAGCAAGCCTTGCCCGTGCAGGATGAGTTTTTGCGCCTGGCCGATTTCTTTGAAGGCCTGGCCGAAGAACGGGGGCTGGCGCTGGCTTGCCACGGCAGCGGCACGGTGACGGCCGAGCCGCAACTGCTGCGCCGCGCGCTCGGTAACCTGCTGTCGAACGCCATCCGCCACGCGGCGCCGGGCAGCACGATTTTATTGCGCTCGCACGCGACGAACGAGGGCGTGGAACTGAGCGTAAGCAACCTGGGGCCCGCCATCCCCGCGCGCCACTTGCCCCACCTGTTCGAACGCTTTTACCGCGCCGACCCGGCCCGCAGCGACTCGGCCGCCTCCACGGGATTAGGGCTGGCTATCGTCACGGCCATCATGCAATTACACGGCGGCAGCGCGACGGTCGCGTCGGATGCGGCCGCCACGACGTTTACCCTCGTTTTTCCCATTTAGCCCATTTCCACCAAAAACTCATGCATGCCCGTATGCGCCAACTGCGCGCACGCTGGCGCAAAGTGCGGCAACTGTCCCCACAGCAGCGGATTGCCGACGACGTACACATAGTGCTGCGCGCGCGTCAGGGCCACGTTGAGCAGGTTCGGCGTACTTGCCGCCCATTGCGCGGCGCCGGCCGTGCTGTCGTCGGCACCGAGGACCAGCATCACCACGCTTTGCTCCTTGCCCTGGAAGGTGTGCACGGTGCCCACCATCTGGCTGCTCCATTGGCGCAATTCGCGCGCCGTCGGCGCCTTGCCATAGCCGAGGCGGCGGTCCCAGTCCATGTCGACGATGCGCGAACGTAATTCGTTGCGCACGGCCTTGAAGGGCGTGATCACATACATGTCCGGCAGCTTGCCGTCGCGGCGATATAGTTTCAATAACACTTCCAGCACGAAATCGAGCTGCAAGGGCACCACCTGCTTGTAGCTGACGGGGCCGACGGCGTCGATCCAGCGGCTGGGCCCCCGCGTCAGGCCCCGCGCGCCGGCCGGCGGCGTGCGCTCGGCCAGCCCGTAGACCATCTTGTCTTCGTAGGCGATGCTGTTGGCCAGCGAAAACATCGGTTCCACGCAGCGGCGGTGCACGCGCAGGGGGCTGCCGATCCACAAGGGCTGCGCGCTGCCGGCGCCGACGACGGCGCCATAGCGGTTGGCCTTGTCGGCCAGGGTCTGCACGGAAACGGAAGTCGGCGCGTAACTGCCATCCTGCGTATGCGGCGACAGGGCCGACAAGGTGTGCACCAGGCGGCCCGGCACCGTGAACACGGGTTCGATCTGCAGCGGGTCGCCCACGACGACGGCGCGTTTGGCGCGCCACAGGCTGCCCAGCGCCGCTTGCGGCACGGCCTGGCCCGCTTCATCGATGAACAGCCAGCCCAGCGATTCGGGACCCATGCCCTGGAACTGGCGCGCGAACGAGGCGAACGTGGTCGATACGACAGGCACGACCATGAACAGGCTGTGCCACACCATGGCGATATGCGACTGGTCGTAGGCGCGCTTGTTTTTGAGCAATTTCGACACGGCCAGCAAGTTGCCGCCAAAGCCGGGGCCGCCCTTCTTCGCCACTTCCGCCAGCCACGCTTCGTGCAGGGCCAGGGCCTTGGCGAACAGGCGCGAGCGCAGGCGCGCCAGCGCTGGTTCATGCCACAAGCCGCCGATTTGCAGGGCGTCGCCGTCCAGCTCGTCCAGGGCGGCCGGCGCGATGATGGTGGGGAAGCGCATGCGCGCACGGCGCAGCAATTCCGTGCTGTCATCCCATTCGCGCTGGCGCGATTGCGCCGTGCGCAGGGCGATGTGCAGGCCATGGCGGGCGCGTTCGCAGCGTGGCTCCAGTTCGCCCTTCAAGAGCAGCTTGATGGCGGAGATGTCGCGCGCCGCCTGGCGCTGCGCCTCGGCATTGGCGACGACGGCCTCCTTGTAGGCGCGCGCCGGGGCCGTGCGGAACAGCCGGGCAAAGAAACCGGGCTGCGTCAGCGCCACCAGGCGTTCCTCTTCCAGCAATTCCTTCTTGCTGGCGAGCAATGTGTCCTGCTGCGCCAGCGCGCCGGACAGGGCGCCGTTGGCCGCATCCATCTCTTGCTCAGCAGCAATCAGCGCCTGCTGGCTGGCTTGGATAAAATCGGCTTCCGTGCACGTGCCCACGGCTTGCCACAGGGCAGCATATTGCGCGTGCTCGGCCAGGGCCTTTTCCACCACGTGTTCCGTCTCGCGGAATTCGCGCGCCGCCTGGGCGAAGCTGACGCCCTGGTAGCTGGCCAGCCACTGGCGGATATTCTGTGCGTTCGGCGTCTTGCGCGCCGTCGTTTTATCCCAGTCGTCGTCATAAAAATTGCTGACGAAGCGGCGGCGGTTGGCGCTATTGCCCAGCGCACAGGACATCAAGCCCCACGGCGCTTCCGTTTCGGTCAAGGCGCGGTTGGCGCCATTGCCGTCGGCCACCACCCGGCGCGCCACGCTTTCAAAGTAACGCGTGCGCGCCCATTCCTTGCCCAGCTGTTTTGGTTTTGGGAGGTCGCCGGAAATGTTTTCCACCGCCGCATTGTTCGACGAGGCGACGACCATTTCAAAGCCCGTCAGTTCCGGCCGCAAGCGGGCAATCGTGATCGGGTCGCGCACGCCTTCGAAGGCCACGGCCACCTTGCCGATGAAGGCGTCGCCGGCGCGGTCCAGGCAGGACAGCACGGCCGCGCGGCGCACGATGTTGTCGGCGAACAATTCGCGCAATAACGTCGTCTTGCCCGTGCCCGGTGGGCCGTTGACGGAAAAGATGCCGCGCTCGCTCAAGCCCGTGCGCGCGCCGTGGATGGCAAATTGCTGCATCAGGCTCATGGCGTAGCTGGCGTCTTCCAGCCAGTGGCCCCGGTTCATATTGGCCGGATTGAGCATGGCGGCCAGCGCCTGGCGTCCGGCCGGGCTGTACAAGTCGATGCGCTCGTCCCGCGCCAGCGGCGTCAGGTAGGCGGCGACGGTGGCGGGCAACTTGCCGCCACGCAAGGCGCGGATGATCTGTTCCAGGTCATCGAGGTAAAAACTGTTGAGAATATCGATGCTGGGCTCCACCGCGTCGCCGAAGTCCAGGCTGCGGTTCTGGCTGGCCTCAGCCAGGTCGCCTGCCGCCACGGCCGCGCGTTTCTTGCGCGTACGCAATTCCAGCACGGCCAGCGGCTGGCCCGCGGACGGGCGGAAACCGGCCCAGTCGATGAGCAGGTCGGCCAGCGCCGCGATTTCCATGCCGGACAGGGGCGATGAGACATTGCCCGCTTCATCCGCTACTTGCTGCGGGGCGCGGCTGGCCGTGAAGTTGCGCAGGCTGTCTTGCAGCACCAGCTGGCTGTCGCTGAAGGCGTCCAGGCTCAGGCCCGACCAGTCCGGCGTGCGTGCGCGCCCCAGGGCCCACGGCAAGGTTGACACGGAGACAGGATCGAACTGCGGCTCGCCCAGCGCATTGAGGTTCAGGCGGGCAAAGCACGAGCGTCCCAGCAGTTCTGTTTTTTCTGTTTCGGCAATGTTTTCCGGGCCGTTGGCCGGCGGGCACGCCTTGTTGATTTCGGCCTTGTCGAAGACGCCGAGGAACAATGAGAAGCCGTCGATCTCGCGGTCGGAAGGCACTGGCCATTGCGTGGCGAACTGCAGCGGCAATTGCGCCAGCTGTTCGCGCTGAAGGAGACGCACGGTGGACTGGTCTTCAACGTCCGTGATTTGATTCAGGTCAAACGGGATAAAGAATTCGATCTTGTGCCAATACTCCAGGATAGCCAGGAGGCGCTGCTGTTCTGCCTGATTCATGATGACCAATATTTTGTAAAGCGAGCGAGGATTGTAAAGCGTATGCACGCTGCACGTTTTGCACTTTTGCCTATTGCGTGGGCTTTGCCGCAAAAAAAGTGGCGATGACGGACGAAAAAAAGCCAGGCAGCAACTTCCTGCCTGGCTTTCCCGTGGGGAGGACGTTGCTATTCGTTAAAACTCTTCCCATTCGCTTTCGGCAGCCGCATTGCTGCGGCGCGCCGGCGCGGCGGCCACGGCCTTGCGCGCTGGCGCGGGCCGGGCGGCGGGAGGAGCGATTTTTGCCGCGGCCGGTGCTGCACGCACAGGCGTCAGCTTGGCGGCGCTGGCGACATGGTTGCCGGTTTTAAAGAATCCCACCACGTGCGCCAGTTCGCCCGCCTGCTCCTGCATGCTTTGCGAGGCGGCGGCCGCTTCTTCCACCAGGGCCGCGTTTTGCTGCGTCACTTCATCCATCTGGGCAATGGCCATGTTGATCTGTTCGATGCCGATGGTCTGTTCGTGCGTGGCGGAGGTGATTTCTCCCATGATGTCGGTCACGCGCACGATGCTGTCGACGATGTCGCCCATGGTCTGGCCCGCTTCATTGACGAGGCGCGAACCCGTGTCCACGTTGGCGACCGAGGCGGCGATCAGTTCCTTGATTTCCTTGGCGGCCGAGGCTGAGCGGTGTGCCAGGTTGCGCACTTCCGTGGCGACGACGGCGAAGCCGCGGCCCTGTTCGCCCGCGCGCGCCGCTTCCACGGCCGCGTTCAGGGCAAGAATGTTGGTCTGGAAAGCGATGCCGTCGATGACGCCGATGATGTCGACGATTTTCTTCGACGACTCGTTGATGGTGCCCATGGTGTCAACCACTTGCGAGACGATGCTGCCGCCGCGCACGGCCACTTCCGACGCGCTTTTCGCCAGCTGGTTGGCCTGGCGCGCATTGTCCGCGTTCTGCTTCACGGTCGAGGTCAGCTCTTCCATGGCCGACGCTGTTTCTTCCAGCGAGCTGGCTTGCTCTTCCGTGCGGGACGACAGGTCGAGGTTGCCGGCGGCAATTTCGCTCGATGCCGTGGAAATTGCATCCGTGCCGTGGCGCACTTGCGCCACCACGCCCAGCAAGCTGGTGTTCATGGCTTTCAGGGCGCCCAGCAGGCGGCCCGTTTCATCGCTGGAATCGACGACGATGTGCGACGATAAATCGCCCGAGGCCACGGTTTCGGCCACGCCCACTGCCGCATTGATGGGGCGGGTGATCGAGCGCGTGATGATCCAGGCAACAAAAGCGCCCAGCAGCACGGCCACGCTGCCCAGGATGATCATGTAGGCGCGCGCGCTCGCGCTCAGCGTTTCGGCGTCCGTTGCCGCCTGCGCGGCCTGCTGCGCTTCATACGCGACCAGACTGTCGAGTGCGCCCAGCACGATCTTCAGGCTCGGTGCCGCCTGTTGCGTCAAAAAGGCGATCGCTTCTTCCGTCTGGCCTGCATTGCGCAGCTCGATGACCTTGTTGTTCAGCGGCGCGCCCGATTTCAGGGCCGCGTCCAGTTCGGCCATCAAGGCCGTTTCCTTGTCCGTCGAGATTTTCTTTTGCAAGGTTTCCTTGGCGGCGCCGTATTTCTTGCGCGCTTCGCCGATCTTTGCCAGTTCCGCCTGCACCAGCGCTTCCGTCGGCGCCACCACCACGCTGGTGATCGCCAGGGTAATGTTGCGCACGTTGTCGCTCATGGTGTTGGCGGCCGCCATTTTGACGTTCTTGTCGGCCACGATGTCGTGGGTGCGCGCACTCAGTTGCCCCATGGAATACAGGCCGACGAGCAAGACGGCCACCAGCAGGCCGAGGACGACAGCAAACCCGATCCCGAGCCGGGTGCCGATTTTGAATTGTGTGAGTGACATGATTGCTTTCGTATTGCGGTGTGGTGAGGAAACGTCGACAGGCCGGGGCTACGGGTTAATACGTAAGGGCGGCCAGCCTGTAATTGTTCCTCAAAATTCCGCACTGCAATACAAAAACTTGTATCAAGTCCGCGAAAAGTTTAAAAATTGGTAGCAAATTAAATAAGTTGTCGTGTGGAAACAACGAGCGCCATGCCGCAGGCGCCGTCAGCTTTCCGCAAACACGTGGACGGCCAGGAAATCGATGAAGGCGCGCAGTTTTGGCGTCAGGTGGCGGCTGCTGGGCCACAGGATGCGGAAGGCGCCGTCGTGCCGGCGGTGCGCGTCCAGCACGGGCTGCAAGCGGCCCGCCGCCAGCGCGGCGCGCACGGCAAAGTCGGGCAGGGCGGCGATGCCCAGGCCGCTTTCGGCAAAATGCAGCAGGGTCTCGACATTGTTGCAGTTGAGCACAGTCGGCAAACCTGCCGCGTGCAGGGCAGGCCAATCGGGCAGAGGCCAGGCCTCGACCTTGCCGCTGCTGGGAAACTTGTACAGCAGGCAAGTGTGGCGGGCCAGGTCGGCCGGCAGCGCGGGCGTGCCATGCTGCGCCAGATAGGCCGGTGCGGCCACCAACTGCAGCTGGAACTGGCCCAGCTGGCGGCTCATCAAACGGCTGTCGGCGCTTTCGCCCGCGCGCACGACGGCGTCGTAGCCCTCTTCGATGACGTCGACGCGGCGGTCGCTGAAATCGAGGTCGAGTTCCACCTGCGGATAGGCGCGCGCGAACGCGGCCAGCACGGGGTTGAGCAGGCTGCCCACCAGCGGCAGGCTGACGCGCAAGCGGCCCTGGGGCGCGCTCTTGCTGTTGGATAATTCCAGCTCGGCCGCTTCGATTTCTCCCAGGATGCGCCGGCAGCGTTCGAGAAACACCGTGCCTTCGCTGGTCAGCGCGATGCTGCGCGTGCTGCGGTGAAACAGGCGTACACCGAGGCGTTCTTCCAGCCGCGCGATGCTCTTGCCCACGGCCGAGGCTGAAATACCGAGCACCCGGCCCGCCGCCACGAAACTGCGCAGCTCCGCCGCTTGCACGAAGGCCGTGAATCCCGCCAGGTTATCCATGGTTTTCCTTTTGATTGCGGATGTCAACGTCCGCACAGACTGAAACTATAGCCTGTTTTTCTTTGATCGCGCCTGGCTTACCTTGGCAGCCTGATCATTTGAAAGGCTACGCCATGATGTACAACTTCTCTCCTGCGGCCTTGTCCGCCCGTATCGATCCATTGCTCGATGCCGTGCTGGAACAGCAGCGCCTGGCGGGCGCCGTGGTGCTGGTGCGCCAGCGTGGCCAGGACATCTATCGCCGCGCCGCCGGCCACCTGGACCGCGAGGCGGGCACGCCCATGGTGGAAGACGCCGTCTTCCGCCTGGCATCCGTCAGCAAACCCATCGTCTCCACGGCCGCGCTGGCGCTGGTGGGACAAAACCGTCTGGGGCTGGACGACCCGGTGGCGCGCTGGCTGCCGTATTTCACGCCGCGCCAGCCGGACGGCACGGTGGCGGCGATGACCGTGCGCCACTTGCTCACGCACACGGCCGGCCTCGACTACGGCTTTTTCCAGCCGCCGGGCGGCGCGTATGCGCAGGCGGGCGTGTCCGACGGCATGGATGCGTCCCGTATTTCCCTCGATGACAATCTGCGCCGCCTGGCCACGGTGCCGCTCGCGTATGCACCGGGCGAACGCTGGGCGTATTCGATCGCCACCGACGTGCTGGGCGCCGTGATCGAAGCGGTGACTGGTCTGCCGCTGGCGCACGCCGTGGCACAGCTGGTGACGGGGCCGCTGGCCATGCGCGACACGGGTTTTATCAGCACGGACGCGGCGCGCCTTGCCGTCGCCTATGCGGACCGTGCAGCGGGAGAGGCCCGGCCGCGGCGTTTGCTTGATGCGGGGGAAGACCATCTGCCGTTTCTCGAAGGCATGGCAGGGTTTGTGTTGTCGCCGGCGCGCGCGCTCGATGCGCAGGCGTACCCGTCCGGCGGCGCCGGCATGCTCGGCTCCGCCCCCGACTTCATGCGCCTGCTGGAAACCTTGCGCCTGGGCGGCGCGCCGCTGCTGCCGCCGGCGCTGGCGCGCCAGATGGGAGCAAACCAGACGGGCGGTTTTGATTTGCCGTTCTGGCCCGGTCGGGGCTTCGGCCTGGGTTTTACCGTCTTGACGGACCCGCTTGCCGCCGCCACGCCGGAATCCGTGGGCACGTGGCGCATGGGCGGCACGTATGGCCACTCGTGGTTTGTTGATCCTGCGCAAGAACTCTCCGTGGTGGCGTTCACGAATACGGCATTGGAGGGCATGGCGGGGCCGTTCGTGACGCAACTGTGCCAGGCCGTGTATGGCGGGGAGCAAGGGCAATGACGCGCCCGCACCCCATCGTCTTCCTCGCGCTGGGCCTGTTCGGCGTGTATTGCATCGAGTTTGGCGTGGTGGGCATCTTGCCGATGATCATGCAGCGCCATGGCGTGACGGCCGCGCAGGCGGGCTCATTGGTGAGCCTGTTCGCGCTCGTGATCGCCGTGGGCGGCCCCTTCCTCGTGCTGCTGGCCACGCGCTGGCGCCGCAAACCGGTGCTGATCGCCTCGCTGCTGGTGTTCGCGCTGGCCAGCGTGGCTTCGGCGTATGCACCGCGCTTCGGGCTGTTGCTGGCGCTGCGCGTGGTGCCGGCCCTGTTCCACCCCGTGTATTTCTCGCTGGCCATGGTGGCCGCCGCCGCCCTGTATCCGCCACGCGAGGCGGCAAAGGCCGGCGCGCATGCGTTCACGGGCACCAGCATGGGCATGGTGCTGGGCATCCCGCTGACCACGTGGATCGCCGCGCAAGTTGGCTATGAGGCGTCGTTCCTCGCCTGCGCCCTCGTCAATGCGCTGGCCGCGCTGGGGCTGTATCTGTTTCTGCCTGACACGCCGCGCGAGGCGCCGCTGGCGTATGGCCGCCAGCTGGCCGTGCTGCGCAAACCTGCCCTGTGGTTCACCATTGCCGCCGCCGTGCTGGTGTTTGCCGCCATGTTTGCCGTGTATGCGTATGCGGCCGCGTATCTGCAGCAGGTGGCGGGCTTGTCGGCGCGGCAGACGGGGCTGGCGCTGGTGGTGTTTGGCGTGGGCGGCGTGGCGGGCAATCTGTACGCGGGGCGCCAACTGGGCACGCACGTGTTGCGCACGGTGCTGCTGCAGCCCGTGCTGCTGGGGCTGGCGTACTGGCTGCTGTATGAGTATGCGGGCGGCGGCATCGGTTGGCTGGCGCTGGCCGTGTTGCTGCTGTTCTGGGGCGCCGCGCATACGAGCGGGCTGATCGTCACGCAAGTGTGGCTCAGCAGCGAAGCGCGCGAGGCGCCCGCGTTCGCCATCGGCGTGTATATCGCCGCCATCAACCTGGGCGTGACGCTGGGCGCGCTGGCCGGCGGCCTGGCCATCGAGTCCTATGGCATGCAGGGGGCGCTGGCTTGCGGCGCGCTGCTGGGGGCGCTGGCGCTGGCCTTGATCGGGATCAAGGCGTGGCGTTATCGCCTGCCGTCAGTCCTCGATATGGTTGGGGATGCGAAACAGTAAATCCGTGTCGCCGATGTCCACGCCCGCTTGCGACAGCAAGGTGCTGGCCTGGCCCCGGTGGTGCGTCTGGTGGTTGAAGAAATGCATGAGCAGGCTGAAGAACTCGCGCCGGTTCGGCCCCTTGCTGTTGCGGTAGTCGAGCAAATGGTCCAGGTCTTCTTCGCGGATGGAGGCGGCCCAGTCGACGATGAGCTGGTCCAGCCACAGCCGGTGCGCCTGCATGGCGGCAAAATCGTCGGCCGCGAACAGCGGCTGCGTCAGCGACGTGGGCGGCGTGATGGCGCGGATGGGGTCGAGCAGCGGGAAACCGGCCGGATGTTTCGCATAGCGCTGCAGCCACAAGGTGTCGCCCACCATCACGTGGTTCAGGGTGGCCAGCAGGGAGCCGAAGAAGGCGCCCCGCTCGCGCTGCAGCTCGCCGGGCGGCAGGCTGGCGGCCGCCGCGTAGACCTTGGCATTCATCCACTGGTTGTAATCGGCCATCAGGCATATGTGGGCGCAACGGCTCATGCTGGACTCCTTCAGTGGATGAATGACAATATTAAACGGACTTCAGGAACGCGCGTATGCCGGCCAGCAACATTTCAATGGCCATCGCCGTCAGGATCAAGCCCATCAGGCGTTCGAATGCCGTCATGACCCTTGGACCGAGCGCCCGCTGCAAGCGTTCGGCGCACAGGAAGACGGCCAGCCAGACAACGGCCACGGCCGTCAAGCCCGCCACGTGGGCGATGACTTCGTTCATTTCATGCGAGGAAAACAGCAGCACGGTGGCCAGGGCCGACGGGCCGGCCAGCGCGGGGATGGCCAGCGGCACGATGAACGGTTCGCCGCCCATTTCGTGGTCGCTATTGCCCGCGTTTGGCTGCGGAAACACCATGCGCATGGCGATCAGGAACAAAATCACGCCGCCGCCGATGCGCAGCGCCACTTCCGACAATTGCAAGGCGTTCAGGAAATGGCGGCCGAAGAACATAAACAGCAGCAAGATGCCGAAAGCGATCAGGCATTCGCGCACCACGACTTTCCAGCGCCGCTCGATGGGTACCCGTTTCAGGGCATTGACGAACAGGGAAACGTTGCCGAACGGATCGGTGACGAGCAAGAGCAGGATAAATGTCTGGAAGAAATTCTGTGTCATGGTGGTGTGATTGAGGTCAACACCGCTGCCAGGATGGGCGCGGTGCGATAAGGCTTGCGATGATAACAAGAGCGGCGGCGATCGCCCATGATTATTGATGCATAGCAGCATTTTTTTTACGCTGCGATGACTTTGGCCTGGTAAAACGCCGTCGGCGTGGTGCCGAAATGCTTTTTGAACATGGCGCTAAACGCGCTTTGGCTCGTGTAGCCATTGTCCATCGCCACGTTGATGACCTTGCCGCCGCGCGCCAGTTGTTCCAGCGCCCGCAGCAGCCGCGCCTGCTGGCGCCACTGGCCAAAGCGCATGCCCGTCTGTTTCTGGAACAAGCGGTGCAGGCTGCGCTCGGTGATCGCCAGTTCCCGCGCCCAGTGCGCCACCGTCAGCTGCTCGCCCGGTTGCGCCATCAGCCGCGCGCAAATGCCGCGCAGGCGCGCATCCACGGGCAACGGTAAATACAGGGGCAGCACGGGCAGGCTGCCCAGCTCGTGCAACAGCAATTGCAGCAGATGCCAGTCGCGGCTGCCTTCCGTGAAATCGGGCGCGATGTCGACGGCCGCCACGATCAGTTGCCGCAGCAGGGGGCTGATGTCGAGCACGCAGCTGTGGCCAGGCAGCAATGGAGAATTGGCGCAGTTGACAAACACCGTGCGCATTTTCACGGCGCCGCTCATGCGCACCTGGTGCGCGATGCCGGGCTGCAGCCATACGCCGCGCGTGGGCGGCACCACCCAGCGCCCGCCCTGCGCCTCGATGGTCATCACGCCTTCGATGGCATACAGCAATTGCGCATGCGTGTGGCGGTGCACGGAAATCACGTGGCCATGCGCATAGTCGACGGCCAGCGCCATGGCGCGTGCCGTGACGGGCAGCAATTCCTGAAAGGCGGGGGAGGAACAATCCATGAAAGCGGGTCAGTTTTGCGACAGGTATGGACATCTTAGCGCGAGAAGGCGCGGCGCGCCTGCGGCATGATGGTTTCCCGCAACTATTCCTGGAGTGACACATGCCTGTGCGCGCCTATCTGTATCCGTTCCTGGCCATGCTGCTGTGGGCCGGCAACGTCGTCGTCTCGAAGCTGGCCGCATCCAGCATCGCCCCCACGGCCATCACTTTTTACCGCCTGGTGCTCGTCTTGCTGGTGATGACGCCGTTTATCGCCCGTCCGCTGTGGCGCAACCGTCATGCGCTGCGGCGTCAGTGGTGGCAGCTGGCCCTGTGCGGCCTGATGTCGATGGCGCTGTTCCAGAGCCTGTCCTACCGCGCCGCCGAATCGACGACGGCGACGAATATGGCCATCGTCACGGCGCTGGCGCCGCTGATGACGGCCCTGCTCAGCGTGCTGCTGCTGGGCGAGCGATTAACTGTCGGCATGGCGGCCGGCGGCGTGCTGTCGTTCGGCGGCTTGCTGTACCTGGTGGGGCGCGGCGACGTGCTGGCCTTGCTGCAGCAGGGCGTGCATGCGGGCGATGCGCTGATGCTGCTGGCTTGCCTGATCTTCGCTTTGTATGGCGTGCTGCTGCGCCGCTGGCGTTTAACGATTCCCGCCTGGCAAGCCATATATTGCCAGGCGCTGGCGGCCCTGGCCTGCATGCTGCCGTTTTTCTTGCTGTTGCCGCCCGGCAGCACCAAGCTGGACGCCACCACCTTGCCCCTGATCGGCTATGCGGGCATCGGCTCGTCCATCGTGCTGTCCTACCTGTGGATCGAAGGCGTCAAACTGCTGGGGCCGAACCGCTGCAGCATCTACGTCAACCTGCTGCCCCTGCTGACGGCCTTGCTGGCCATCGTCTGGCTGCACGAAAGCATGCATATCTATCACCTGGTTGGCGGCGGCATCTCGCTGCTGGGCGTGCTGCTGGCGCAGACGGTGCAGCGGCCGCTGTTTGGCCGCTACCGTCCTGAGGTGTCCGGGATTGCCTGAATGGCCATGCATAATGGCGGTTTTCGGCAGTGGAGTTGACATGCGGCAAACATTTTGGATGAGCACGATGGCGGCGCTGCTGGCGTTCGCTACTCTGGCGCCGGCGCAGGCGGCGCGTTTCTATGAGGGCGTCCCGATGGCTACCGCCAAGGTTGTCGAGCGCCGCGACGGTGGCGTGGTGCTGGCTTTCCTGCGGGAAAATGGCGAGGTCAACGGCTACTATTGCCAGTGCAACGGCATCAGTGAAAAACGCATGAACCTGGACAGGTACGGCCAGGCCAGCATCGAGGCCGTGTTCCAGCTTGACCTCGACAGCGAAGGCGAAACCACGTTCGTGCTCAGCCGCAGTGCCAACAGTGGCGCAGCCTTTGGCCTGCACGCCTACCGCTACGAGCGCAGCGGCGGCAAGATGTTCAAGGTGGCGGCCGTGCAGCCTGCGCTGGATGCCATTGTGCGCGGCGCAACAACCATGGACAAGGCGCGGGTGCGCGCCGCGCTGGCCCGTTTGCAGCTGATCGACTACAGCATCGCCTACGCGCCCTCGGGCGTGGCCGAGTTCGACGCCATCGAGCATGCGCACGGTACCTTGGCCGGCTATTTCAATATCGACGGCGAGTTACTGCCAGGCAAACCGGCCGGCGCCCCCGCGTTTGCCTATAAAAAGACGTACCAGGAAAAGGATGGCCATTATCTGACCGTCACATATCTGCTGGGCAAGGGCTGGGAAGGGGGCTTCGCGCCCAGTTATCACGTCAAGTGGATCACCTGGGAAACGCAGCCGCAGCGCTTTGCCGCCAGTCAGGACGGGCCATTCATCGAATATGACGTCAATTGCTGCGTGGGCAGCGTTTATGCCCGCGGCCTGTATGCGCAGGGCAAGCGCACCGGCGTATGGCATTACGAAGAGCCGAATACCATCCGCTCGTTTGGCGCCTTTGTCGACGACAAGGCGGAGGGACCATGGACGTATGAAAGCGGCGATGAAACGACGACGGGCCAGATGCAGCGTGGCCAGCGCACGGGCCGCTGGGAAGTGAGTCCGGGTGTGGAGGAATGGCGCGCAGCGGACATGCACAGTTTCACCGGTTACGATCATTTTGTGAAAGACCGCCTGGACGGCCCCAGCGAACGCCGCGTTGGTGGCGTGGTGCAATGGCAGGGCAACTATGTGAATGGCAAGAAGCAGGGCCAGTGGGTCGAACCTGGCGGTGGCGGCAACTATGTAGATGACATCAAACAGGGGCCATGGAAGAAATCGACGCCGGACGGCGGCTGGCAAGTGTTGACCATGCTCAATGGCGAACCGGAAGGCAAGCTGGAACAATACGCGGCCGATGGCCAGCTGCAGCTGGTCGAACATTATCGTCTTGGCAAGCTCGAAGGGCCGATGGAAAGTTTTTATCCGGATGGCAAGCGGCGCTACCAGGGCAGCTTTGCCGACGGCAAGCGCGATGGCGCGGAAACCCTGTTTTATCCCGATGGCGAACTGCCGCAATTCCACCGCAACTGGAACCAGGGTGTGCTGCATGGCGTCAACATCGAGAATTTCCAGAACGGAAAACCGAAGCAGATAGGCGCCTACAACCTGGGCAGGAAAACGGGCCGCTTCCAGTATTTCCGCGACGATGGCCAGCTCATCGAAGAAACCATGTATTAACTAGTTGGCTAGCATAAATGGCATTCCCGCGCGACCGCGCACGGCAGCGGAATGCCAGTTCTGCGCAAAAAACATCATCCACTTGTTACAAATCGTGAAAATCCATACTGGATGTTGCTACTAGTAATCTTTCCCTGTATCTTGCAGTCAGGAAATTAAAAGTACAGGAAACCTCGACCTCGTTGCCCTGTCTTGCACTCCTGACGATATGCGCGGGCCGCCTTCCCCCCTGCTGCCGCACACGCCGTATCGACCTGCCCTGAACAATTCACGTGATCCGCCCATCTGGCGTTTGCCGCTACCCATCCGGCAGGCGGTGGCAAGGTCGCGCCCTTACCAAGGAAAACTGCATGCTGTCGAATATAACAATAAAAATGCGCCTGATCGCCACCATGAGCGTGCTGGGCGTGTTGATCGCCTTGCTGGGCGTGATGAGCATCATCAGCCTGAAATCGGCCAACAACAGCCTCAACGAGGTCTACAGCAACCAGCTGGCCTCGACGCAAGCGATCGGCGAATCGCAAATTGCCCTGGGCCGCGCCCGGTTTACGATGGACCGCGTGATGGTGCACCCGGATGCGCCTGATGCAAAGGATACCCTGGCGCGCTCGGAACAATTCCTGGAAGCGTCGAACAAGTCCTGGAAGGTGTACCTGGCCTTGCCGCAAAGCACGGACGAAAAGCGCCTGTCCGACGACATGGACAAGAAGCGCAGCGACTATATCAATAATGGCGTGCTGGCCATGGGCAAGGCTTTGCGCGAAAACAATATCGAGCAGGCGGACAAGCTGATGATGACGGGCCTGTCTCCGCTCTACCGCACCCTGGACCAGGCCGCCGAAACCTTGACGCAATACCAGGCCACTTCGGCCGCCAGGATGTATGCGGAAAGCCAGTCCAGCTTCCGCACCCAGGTGGCCATGGCCATCGCCGGCATGATCGTCGGCGCCTTGCTGACGATTATTTCCAGCTTCTTACTGCTGCGCGCCATCTTTAATCCGCTGGACCAGGCCTTGCGTCATTTCGGCGCCATTTCCGACGGCAACCTGGCCAACGACATCGTCATCACGCGCAACGACGAGATGGGCGCCTTGCTGACGGGCTTGCAGAAAATGCAGGAGCGCCTGTCGAACACCGTGCGCGGCGTGCGCGACGGCAGCGGCGCCATCGCCACGGCCAGCAACGAAATCGCCTCGGGCAACCTGGACTTATCCAGCCGCACGGAACAGCAGGCGTCCAGTCTGGAAGAAACGGCCTCGTCGCTGGAAGAGCTGACCTCGACCGTCAAGCAGAATTCCGACAATGCGCGCCAGGCCAACCAGCTGGCCGTTTCCGCTTCGGACGTGGCGGTGAAAGGTGGCGCACTGGTGGCGCAAGTGGTCGATACCATGGGCACTATCAGCGAATCGTCGAAAAAGATCGCCGACATCATCGGCGTGATCGACGGCATCGCCTTCCAGACGAATATTTTGGCCCTGAACGCGGCCGTGGAAGCGGCGCGTGCCGGTGAGCAAGGCCGTGGCTTTGCCGTCGTCGCCACGGAAGTGCGCAACCTGGCGCACCGCTCGGCTTCCGCCGCCAAGGATATCAAGGTGCTCATCGAAGCATCGGTGCAGAACGTGGGCGCCGGCAGCGCGCTGGTCAGCCAGACGGGCACGACGATGGACGAGATCGTTTCCAGCATCCGCCGCGTGACGGACATCATGGGCGAAATCAGCGCCGCCGGCCGCGAGCAGGAACTGGGCATCGGCCAGATCAACCAAGCCGTGGCGGAAATGGATACCGTGACGCAACAAAATGCGGCGCTGGTGGAAGAAGCGGCGGCTGCGTCGGAATCGATGCAGGAACAGGCGGCGGCGCTGGCCGAGATGGTCAGCATTTTTAAACTCGACGCCGCCCACAGCGGCCCGGCAGCGCCCAAGCCCGCCTTGCGCAAGCCTGTCGTGGCCGCCGCCAGCACGGCCTTGAAACGCCCGGCGCTGCGCCTGGCGCCTGGCCGCACCGCCTCGGCAGCCGCCCCGGCCCAGCCGCATACTGCCAAGCCCGCCGCGGACAACAGCGGCGAATGGGAAGAGTTTTAAGCTAGCGGGGTTCCAGGGCCACCTTGCTGCCCTGTTCCTGCAGTAGCGCCGCCTCGGCCAGGGCCTGGGCGCGCGCTTCTTCCGCCGCCTGTTCGGCTTTCTCCAGCGCATCATGGCGCGCCTGCAAGGCCGCCCGCGCGCGCACGAAGACGATCTTGATGGCCGCCATCACGGGCACGGACAGGAAGATGCCGACCACGCCCCCCAGCTGGTCGCCGGCCAGCAAGCCGACGATCACCATCAGCGGACTCACTTCCACGCCTTCGCTCATCAGATATGGGTTGACCACGTAATCCTGGAACAAACGGTAGGCGGCGATAAAGCCGATCAGCCAGAACACGTGCTCGAAACCGCTGAAACCGGCCACGACAACGGCAATGATGGCGGCCGCCAGCGGACCGGCAAACGGGATGAATTCCAGCAAGGCGGCGGCGCCGGCCAGCAGCAGGCTGTACGGCACGCCCATCAGCGAAAAGGCGATGCTGTAGGAGACAAACGTGGCGATCGACAACAGCAGCAGGGCGCGCACATAGCGCGACAGCAAGATGTCGAGGTCATCGATGATGGCGCCCCAGAGCTTCTTGTTCGGGCGGTTCAGCAGGGACAGCAAGCCGTCGCGCATGTCCGGGCCTTCCTTGATCAGCAAAAAGCTCAGCACGGGCACCAGCACCAGATAGATCAGGTTGCTGGCCGCATGCATGACGGTCAAGCCCAGTTCTTTTGCCAGCGGCATGGCTTGGCCCGTACCGCTGCTCAGCTGCGTCTGCAAGAACGACAGCAGGCGCGCGCGCAAGGGTTCCATGAATTCCGGCAAAGGTATGCGTTCGGCAAAGTTGTTGCCCTTGAGCAGGGTCGGCAATTGATCGCTGAGCTTGATCGCCTCTTCCTCGATGCGCGCGCCGAAGATGGAGCCCAGCACCGCCACCAGCAAGATCACCACCAGGAAGACGATGCCGATATTGGCCGTGCGCGGCAGGCGCTTCGGGCCATGGCGTTCCAGCAGCCCGATCAGTGGATACACGAGGTAGCTGAAGAAAATGGCAAAGACCACCACGATCAGGGTCGAGGAGACCTTGTAGGTGAGAAATAACAGGAAGGCGATGAGGAAAGCCGTCCATACCATCTTGGCAACGCGCAAGTTAAAACCGAACATATGACTCCTTAGGGCAGGATGCAACGCAAGCGTGGCTGGCTTGAAGGGCAGGGTGGGCGAGGCAGGGACCGGGCCGCGCCGCACGGCCGGAAATCATACCGCAAAATGTCAAAATGCCATGCTCTTGTGCGTAATGGCAATGCTTTCCCCTGTCCGAGCGCCTGTTTCTCCTATTTTGTCCGCCAGCTGGCCACGGTGATGAAGACGCCGTCCTCCCTGCCCTGTTCGCGCAAGGTCACCGTGTAGCGGCCGCTCGTATCGCTGCCGCTGAACACGACCTTCTCGTCATGGCCCTTCACTTGCGCGCCCTTGGCCAGTTTGGCATAGGTGTTGAGCACCCAGTGGAAATCGGCGTAGCTGTGCAGGGTGATGTGGGCGTCAGGCATGGGCTCGTCGCCGGCCTCGGCCGCTTCCGTCGGCGTGCGCATGGGCAAACCGGCCAGGACTTTTGGCTCGATGAGCTTGCCGCCGCTGGAGCTGCTGTTCAATTCCGCGGCCGGCAACAGCAGGTGCAGCAAGCTGGGAGGAAAACCGGGCGGCACGTCGCGCTGCTCCCAGCCGGGCTGGCCGGGGCGCGTGGTGATGTATTCCACCGCAGCAATGGTTTGCCGCTGTTCCGCTTCAGCGAAGGTGAGCTGGCGCGGCAACTGCCGTGCCCATACCAGCAATGGCGCGGCCACCTCGTCCTCGACGCCCGGTGGCAGGAACACCGTCAGCACGGCATGCGTGTCGGGCAAGCAGGCGGGCGCGGCGTCGCCGATGGCGGTCTGGCAATGGCCGTTGACCAGGCCCAGCGCCAGCAGCTTGCGTTGCGGATCGAACAGCAGGGCGGCGCGCTGCGCGCCACGTTCGGCGGGGTTGATGGATGCCAGCACCGAGCGTCCGTCGGGCAGCATGGTGCGCTGGATATCGTACAGCGAGCGCATGCTGTCGAGCACCTGGCGCGCGATCAGGCTATCCCCACGCGTATAGCTGCCACGCGCATAGCCGAGCAGCTTGAAGATGTCGGCGCGGATTTCCGGATGCTCGCTCAAGCGCAGCGGCGGCGACGGCACGGGCACGGTGGCAGCCACGAAGGCGGCGTCTTCAGTCGCTGGCGTTTGCGCCAGCGCAAACGGTGACGTACCCAGGGCCGCGCACAGCGGCAGCAGGGGCAGGATGAGGCGTAGGTTCAATGGTAATCCTTGTCGAGACGCCATGCCGATCCGCTTGCCGGCATGCGCGCGGGGCGATCTTAGCATTTCAGGAATGAAATGCTTTCTGCTAAGCTTGGCTATTGAATCACTGTCCCGCTTGCCATGGCCAAGATCACCATTTCCTGCAGTATTCCCGTTGACGATGAGGTCGTGACTGAGTTCTTGCACAAGTACGTGCTCCAATCGCGTGTCGGCGTGGCCAGGAAATTGCGCATGGGAGAGAAGGGCTGCTTCTATACCTGTTCTTTGTACCAGGAAGACCACGCCAAGGTGAGCCGTTTGATCCGCCGCATGCTGGCCTTCTTTGAGAGCAAGGACATTCCCTTGACCATCCTCAAGATCGGCGCGCAGGACAGCTGGTACGAGGTGGATCCCGGGCAGCGCGATCCGTGGAAGATTGCGCCGCAAGCCTTGCTGGCGCTGCTCGATGCGGCGCCGGACGGCGGCGTTCAGGCGGCGTTGAGCACGTAGCGGTTCTTGCCGTTTTTCTTGGCCTGGTACAAGGACTCGTCGGCGCGCCGGTAGCTGTGCGACAAGTCCGCTTCCTTGATCAGTTCCGCGACGCCGATGCTGACGGATACCTTGCGTTCCGGCACGAAAGCCGCCTCGACGGCATCGACCAGCTGCGCGGCAAAGGCGCAGGCCGCGTTCTTTTCACCCACGTAGATGACGGCGAACTCTTCGCCGCCCAGCCTGCCGCACAGGTGCTCGCCCGACAGCCCGGCGATCACCTCGGCCGTTTTTTTCAGCACTTCATCGCCCACGTCATGGCCATGCACGTCGTTGATCTGCTTGAAGTCGTCGATGTCGATCATCAGGAAATACGCGGGCGTGCGCGCCGTGCGCTGCAGGGCGCGCGCGCCTTGCGTGAACATGCGGCGATTGTTGAGCCCCGTCAAGCCATCCTTGTAGGCCATCGTCGCCAGCTCGCGCTGGGCGCGGTAGTTGTGGATGCGCAAGACGAGAAAATAGATGTTCAGCGCCAGGCCGATGATCACGCTGATGGTGACGGCCAGCACGGGCCAATGCTGGTCGGCCTGGCCCGCATGCACGGGAAACTGACCCAGTCCCAGGATGGCCCACACGCACAGCGATACGCCCAGGTAATACGCGATGCCGCTGAAGATGGGCGCCGTCGTCAGCGTGATCATCACGCCCAGCGGCAACACCCAAAAAGCGGGGTCTTCCGTACCCAGCATCAGCACGCGGAAGCTGAAAGCGATGAACAGCACGCTGATGGTGCCGCTGGCGATAATCGCCTGCAGCGACCTCGCATACACGGTCAGCAGCAGCCCGGCCAGCATGCCCGCCACGCCCAGCGCCGCCTGCGCATGATCGAGCGCGGCGCGCGGCAGGGTCAGGCTGAAGGTGACCAGCCAGCAAGTCAGGCCAAACGTCAGGATGGCTATCGAAATGAAACGCAGTTCCGTGAAAAAGCGCTGCTGCTGCTCCCGTTCTCCTGAAAAGAACAGGTAATAGAAGGCAGGCGACAGGCTGCGCGAAGTGAACATTGCATTTGTCCAGAGACAACACGCCTTGCGGCAGGGCCGCCTCCCGGCAACGGCAGGCGGCATGACGCGCGTACAAAATTAGTTGCGCTCAGGAACTAGTGTACTGGTTTCTTGGGGGCTGTGGGGAGACGGGCAGGGAAAACGGCGGCTACTGTTCTGTCGCCGCCACATTGTGTCGAGCGTGCCGGTACAAAAAGCAAATCCTGCGGCGCGCTTCGGACAAGCGAATCCATGGGAAAGTGGATCTCTATTGTTTGCCAATGCAGGTAGCCGCTTTTGCCTGGTAAGGTTACTAATATGTTCTGTTTAGGTTAAAGTTGTCTTATTGTGATGAAGGCCTAAATATGACACGAACGAGTAATTTCAGTTTTTTAGCGGAACATTCTCCTTTATTTGCGCAATTGGGCTATACCGCAGAGCAAACCTTCTCAAGCGACCCCAATACGACATTGATCAAACTGCGTCAGTTGGCGGAAGCATTGGCGCAGGATTTGGCTGTTCGTTTCGGTATCGATTTCAGCAGTGAAACAACTCAGGCTGACCTGTTATTCAAGCTGCAGCGGGATATGCAGCTCGCTCCGGAAATTCGTACGCTTTTTCATACTTTGCGTATCGAAGGTAACAAAGCTACGCATCAATTCCAGACGCGTCACCGCGATGCCATGGATGGCCTGAAAGTCGCCCGCTCTCTCGCCGTGTGGTATCACCAGTCGGTCAGCAAGCAAGGCGAGCATTTCAAGGCTGGCCCATTTATTTCGCCGCAAGATCCTAGTGCCGAGTTGCGGGAATTACAAACGCAAATTCAGCAACTTAAAGCGGAACTTGGCAGTACCACGCAGGCACTGGAAAACAATCAGCAGCTTGCGGCGCTAATGGCGCAGGAGCGCGAGCAATATTCTGTGCTTGCATTGCAGATGGACGCAGAGGCACGTATCTTCGAAGCGTTGGCGCTCGAGCATGAGGCTGAATTGAAACAAGCTCACGCGCAATTTGACATTCAACTTAAAGCCTTGCAGCAACAAATCGGCAGTCAGGCACGTGAGCAGGTTCAACAGCTGAAAAAGCGCACTCAAATTGCCACGAATCAGTTTTCTCCCAATGAAGAGCTGACGCGTATTTTGATCGATCAGCAATTAATTGAGACCGGCTGGGAGGCCGATACGCAGGCCTTGACCTACGCACTCGGTGCGCGGCCGGAAAAAGGCAAGAATAAGGCCATTGCAGAGTGGCCTGCAGCAGGAAAGCAGTCAGCGGACTATATTCTGTTTGCCGGCTTGACGCCGATTGCCGTTGTCGAAGCCAAGCGTGAAAATATCAATGTGGCCGGAAAAATACCACAGGCGCAACGCTATGCGCGCGGTTTTGTATTGGAAGAAAACCACAAACCGGCTTGGGAAATCGAGGGCCGGTGTGGCCCATGGGATGATGGCATGGGCGTGCCATTTTTTGTGCCGTTCGTCTATTCCTGCAACGGACGGCCTTTCTTGTCCCAACTCGCCGAGCAAAGTGGCACCTGGTTTCGCGATGTGCGCGCACCATCGAATGTATCGCGTCCCTTGCTGGCATTTCACACGCCGGATGGCTTGCTGGACCAATTGGCGCGCAGTCGGGAAAATGCGCAGGCGGTGCTGCAGCATGAAGGATTCAGCTATCTCGGTTTGCGCGATTATCAGGAAAACGCCATCAAGGCTGTCGAACTGGCGCTTGAGGCGAATCAACGTCAGTGCTTGCTGGCAATGGCGACGGGTACTGGAAAAACGCGCACCATTATCGGCCTGATGTACCGTTTTCTGAAAGCGGAACGCTTCCGGCGTATTTTGTTTCTAGTGGACCGTACGGCGCTCGGCGAACAGGCAACCGAAGCGTTCAACGAAGCGCTGCTTGAGCAAAACATGCCGCTATCGAAGCTGTATAACATTGCGGAATTGGGCGACATGGCGGCGGAGGCGGAGACGCGTATTCAGGTTGCCACGGTCCAGGCCATGGTACGGCGGATACTGCAATCGGATAATGCGCCTGGCATTGATGAATTTGATTGCATCATCGTCGATGAAGCTCACCGCGGCTATACCCTGGACCAGGAGATGACAGACGGCGAACTGGCCGTGCGTGACCAGAATCAGTACATTTCCTCGTACCGGCGCGCACTCGATTATTTTGATGCCGTCAAAATCGGCCTGACCGCTACACCGGCCAAGCATACGACGGAGATTTTTGGCAAACCCGTGTTCACGTATTCCTATCGCGAAGCAGTGGCCGACGATTGGCTGATCGACCATGAACCGCCGATTCGCTACGAAACATTGTTGACGCGTAATGGCATCACTTTCGACAAAGGCGCAGCCGTCGATGCCATTAATCTGGCTACCGGCGAGATCGAAGTGGCAGAGCTGGAGGATGAGCTAAGTTTTGGCGTGGAGAACTTCAATAAGCGGGTCATCACGGAAAATTTCAATAAAGTCATCTGCCAGCAGCTTGCGCAAGAAATCGATCCCTTGGGCGAAGAAAAGACGATGATTTTTTGCGCCACCGATTTGCATGCCGATATGGTCAAGCGCCTGCTCGATGCCGCCTTCCTTGAGTTGTACAAGGAGGATTATAACGAGGCGGCCGTGTGCAAGATCACCGGGGCATCGGACAAGGTTGGTCAACTGATCAAGTTTTACAAGAATGAGCGCTACCCGAATATTGCCATTACGGTGGACTTGCTGACGACCGGCATCGATGTACCGAAGATCTGTCATCTGGTCTTCATGCGGCGCGTGCGTTCGCGTATCTTGTACGAGCAGATGATAGGGCGTGCCACGCGCCGCTGCGATGACATCGGCAAGACCGTCTTCAAGATTTATGACCCGGTCGATATCTATGCGGCACTGCAGGATGTCAGCACCATGAAGCCGCTGGTGAAGGATCCAAATGTGACGCTGGATCAACTGGCTGACGAGCTGAATAACCCGGCCAGCTTCAGCATTGCAGGCAGCCAAGCTGGCCAAACGCATGCGCACGATGTGCTGGCCGCCTTCAGCCAGAAAGTCATGCGTGTGTTGCGCAAGGCGGCCAAGAAAGCAGAAAAAAATCCGGCCATCCAGGAGCGTCTCGACCAGCTGGAACAGCAATGGGGTGTCGAGCCCGCGACCTTGCACCGGCATTTGCATAAGCTTGGCCCAAATGGGGCAGCTGATTTTGTCCGTACGCATGGCAATTTGCTGCAACAAATTGCTGAAATAAAACAGTTAATTGGCAGTGATTACATGCCCATCATCGCCCGGCATGAAGATCAGCTCATGCAGCGCGTACAAAACTATGGCGCGTATAGCAAGCCCGAGGATTACCTGCAGAGCTTTAATGACTTTATCCGGCAACAGATCAATCAATCTGCGGCCCTGTCCGTGGTTGTCAATCGCCCCAAGGATCTGACGCGCGAGCAATTGAAGGAAGTGCGCTTATTGCTCGACCAACACAGCTATACCGAGGCCATGCTGCAAACAGCCTGGCGCAGCAAGACCAATCAGGATATCGCCGCCAGCATCATCGGCCATATCCGCCAGGCGGCACTGGGCGAAGCCTTGCTGCCCTTCCAGCAGCGGGTGGACAATGCCATGCAAGGCATTTATAGCCTGCACGCCTGGACGGCCGTGCAGCGCAAGTGGCTCGATCGCCTGGCAAGTCAGCTCAAGCATGAAGTCATCCTGGACCAGCAATTCGTCAATACCCGTTTCAGTACCGACGGCGGCGCCAAGCGTCTTAATGCGATGTTGGATGGCAAGTTGGAGCAAGTGCTGCAAACCTTTGGAGACGTACTGTGGCCGAAGGCGGCTTGATGGCGCCAAAATGAAATAAGGATTTCGTTATTTCATTTTTCTCTTTAAGTTAAAATAACGCCTCGATTCATTTTAACTTCAGCGAACCTATGCAACGCGGACTCACGGGGACCTACACATCGACCATTGCCGGCGGTGTGGCGTGCCAGGCCTTTGTGCCATTGCCACTGCCACCCATGCCGGCATTGGACTTGAACGGCAAGCTGCAAAACCGCCTGGATGAAGCCTTGATCGCACTGGGACGACTCGATGCGATCAGTACCCTCTTGCCCGATGCACGACTGTTTCTGTACAGCTACGTGCGCAAGGAAGCCGTCATGTCTTCGCAAATTGAGGGCACGCAATCGTCGCTCAGCGACCTGATGCTGTATGAGATAGAAGGACAGCCTGGCGTGCCGCTCGATGATGTGCAAGAGGTCTCGTGCTACGTCAAGGCGATGTCGCTGGGTGTGGAACGGATACGGCAAGGGCAGCCCATCAGTTTTCGATTACTGACGGAAATGCATCAAGTGCTGATGACGTCGGGCAGGGGCGTGCAGCGCAGCCCTGGCGAATTTCGCCGCAATCAGGTGTGGATCGGTGGCCATCGCGCCGACGAGGCAACGTTCGTGCCACCGCCTGCCAACCAGCTCGCTGACTGCTGGGCTGCACTGGAAAACTTCATCAATGACGTGCCGCAGCCGACTGCCGCCCTTATCAAGGCGGCATTGTCGCATGTGCAATTTGAAACCATTCATCCGTTTCTGGATGGCAATGGCCGTCTCGGCCGCATGCTGATACCGCTGATACTGGTGGAAGCCCGTATTTTGCAGGAACCGCTGCTGTATCTGTCCGTATTTTTCAAACAGCATCGTGCAACCTACTACAGTTTGCTGCAACAGGTACGCACTAGCGGCAATTGGGAAGCATGGCTGCTGTTCTTTGCCGATGCCATCGCCGCCACCGCCAATCAGGCCGTCAGCATGGCCCAGGCGCTGACGCAACTGTTGGCGCAAGACAAGGCAAGGCTGGCGGAACTGGGGCGCTTGGCGGGGTCGGCCAGGCAAATCCTTGATGCGCTGTTTGCGCATCCCATCTTGAATATTGCCGCCTTGAGCACGACCACCGGCTTGACCGCCGCGACGGTGGGCAAGGCGCTCGATGCCATGGCAGGTACGCTGGGCATGGTGCAGGAAGTAACCGGCCAAAAACGCAACCGCGTGTATGCCTACGGTGCTTACATTAACATTTTGAATCAGGAAACAAGCTAATGAACAACAACGATATTGTCCAGAAACTCTGGAACCTCTGCGACGTGCTGCGCGACGATGGCATCAACTATTCCGATTACGTGACGGAACTGGTGCTATTGCTGTTTATCAAGATGGAGCATGAAACCACGGAAAGCGGCATCTTGCAGCAGCATAAGCTGCCGGAATATGCACGCTGGCAAACGCTGTCGGGCTTGTCCGGCCTGAACCTGCTCAATCATTACCGCAAGACCTTGTTGGATTTGAGCGTCAGTACCGATCCCTTGATCTCGGCCATCTATGCCGATGCACAGACCCGCCTCAAGGAACCGCGTCACCTGGAGCAGCTGATCAAGAGCCTGGACGGCATCGACTGGTTCAGCGCCAAGCGCGATGGACTGGGTGACCTGTACGAGGGCTTGCTGGAAAAAAATGCCAGCGAAACCAAATCCGGCGCCGGCCAGTACTTTACGCCGCGCCCCTTGATTGACAGCATCATCCATTTGATCAAGCCCAAGGCCGGCGAAACCATCCAGGATCCCGCAGCCGGCACGGCCGGCTTCCTGATCGCGGCTGACGCGTATATCCGCAGCCAGACCGATGATTTGTATGACTTAACGGAAAAGCAACGTAACTTCCAGCGTAACAGGGCCTACGTGGGCATGGAACTGGTATCGGGCACGCGCCGCCTGGCCCTCATGAATTGCCTGTTGCATGGCATGGAAGGCGATGACGAAGGCGTGGTTCACCTTGGCAACACCTTGGGCAGCGCTGGCACGAGCTTGCCGAAAGTCGACGTCATCCTCAGTAATCCGCCCTTCGGCACGGCCAAGGGCGGCGGTGCCCCCACGCGCGAAGACTTGAGTTTTTCAACTGGCAACAAGCAACTGGCCTTTTTGCAACATATCTACCGTGGCTTGAAGGATGGTGGCCGGGCCGCAGTCGTCTTGCCCGACAACGTCTTGTTCGAAAGCGGCGTGGGCGCCGATATCCGGCGCGACCTGATGGACAAGTGCAATTTGCACACCATCTTGCGCCTGCCGACCGGCATCTTCTATGCGCAGGGCGTGAAGACCAATGTGCTGTTCTTTACCAAGATCAGTAACAACAACGTGGGCAGCACCAAGAACGTCTGGGTCTACGACATGCGCGCCAACATGCCGAAATTCGGCAAGCGCACGCCATTTACCCGCGCCCACTTCGCCGACTTCGAAGCCGCTTATGGCACCGACCCACATGCCATCGCCGCGCGGACGGATCAGGGAGAGAGCGGGCGTTTCCGCAGCTTTAGCCGCGCCGTGATTGCCGAGCGTAATGATAGTTTGGATATTATGTGGTTGAAGGATGACAGCATTGAAAGCACTGATGATTTGCCAGAACCATCAATGTTGGTCCGAGAGGCTATGGACGAATTGGAGGCTGTTTCCCTTGAGCTACAAGAAATTTTGCTCGCACTGGGCGAGGAGATAGTACAGTGAAAAAATTTCCAGGAAATTGGGTAGAGACAAAGCTAGAAAATGTACTCGAAAATATTGTAGGAGGTGGAACGCCATCAAAAGCGAATTCCTCTTTCTTTAAAGGTGACATACCATTCATGACTGTAAAAGATATGAAAAAACGTTTCCTCTCAGATACGATTGATCATATTTCAGAAGAAGCGATAACTGCTAGTGCGACTACTCTTGTGCCAGCGGATACCCTTATAGTTGCTACGCGTATGTCGCTTGGAAAGATTGTTCGAGCAACGGTTTCAACTGCGATTAATCAAGATTTGAAGGCTTTGTTTCCATTTGCTGATATAGATAAAACATATTTTGAGTATTTCTGGCGCTCAAAATCGAATGTTCTCATGGAGCTTGGGGCGGGAACAACGGTTAAGGGAATTCGACTTGATGATATTAAAAATATAAAAATTCCATTGGCCCCATCAAATGAGCAAAAACGCATTTCCGTCAAGCTTGATTCGGTACTCTCCCGTGTTGATATATGCCAAAAAAGGTTGAGCAACATCCAGAAAATTCTCAAACGCTTTCGGCAGTCGGTACTTGTCAGCGCCATTTCTGGTAGATTGACGTATGAATGGCGAATCAAACATTCGCAAACCCTAGTTGATGTAAATAATGTTATTGAGGAATTATTTATTGATGGAATAACTGCAGGAAATTTTGGGAAAAGAAATGATCGCGCACCTAAAATAACAGAAGAGGAGAAATTTATCGCAATCACTAATGATTGCGCCTGGCCAATAGTTCGCATTGGTTCCATTTGTGCCTGTATTGTTCCGAATCGTACTAAGCCTAAATCATTTGGCGGAAATTTTCATTGGCTATTGACGCAGCACGTTGATGATAATAGTATATTTATAAATTATGAAAATGTGGAAAGTGGTTTGACTGAAAGTGAAGCAAAAGAATTTTCTGCAAAGATTATCCCTGTTAATAGCGTTGTAATGACTTGTATCGGCAGACTTGGTCTTTCGGCGGTTCTCGATGAAGCGTCTATAATTAATCAGCAGCTCCACGCCTTTTTGCCAAACAGATATGTTCTTTCGAAGTTTTTGGCATATGTAATCCGAGCAAATAAAGAATATTACGATGATATTTCTACTTCTACGACAGTTTCATATTTAAATAAAACAGCATGTAATTCATTGCCAATTCCATTGCCACAAATTGATGAGCAAAGAGAATTAATACGTCGAATTGAAACACTTTTCGCCTTTGCCGATCGCCTTGAAGCCCGCCTGGCTACCGCTTGCACCGCCGTTGATCGCCTGACGCCAGCCCTGCTGGCCAAAGCCTTCCGCGGTGAACTTGTACCGCAAGATCCTGCCGACGAGCCGGCATCGGAATTGCTGGCACGTCTCGCTGCCAGCCGGGCGGCTGAAGTAGCCAAACCCCGCCGTGCCCGTACGGTAAAGGCTTGAAATAGCGCAGCAAGATGCAAAAAAGCCAGGCTGAGAAGCCTGGCTTTTTCATTTGATGCAAGCGTGACGCTTAAACGTCAATATTCCCCGCACGCAACGCATTATTCTCAATAAACGCCCTGCGTGGTTCCACGTCGTCGCCCATCAAGGTCGTGAAGATCTGATCCGCCGCAATCGCGTCTTCGATCTGCACTTTCAACAGGCGGCGCACGGTCGGGTCCATCGTGGTTTCCCACAGCTGCTCCGGGTTCATTTCGCCCAGACCTTTGTAGCGCTGTTTCGAGACGGTGCGTTCGGCTTCGTCGCGCAGCCATTGCATGGCCTGGTGGAAGTCGACCACGGCGATTTCCTTGACGCGCTCGCCTTCGCCGCGGCGCACGAACGCGCCTTCGCCGATCAAGCCTTCGAAGGTGGCGGCGCCGTTGCTCAGCACGGCGTAGTCCGGACCTTGCACGAAGTCGGCGTCGATGGCGCTGACTTTGACGTTGCCGTGGTGCATGCGCTCGATGCGCAGCATGTGTTTTTCCGACAGGTCGTCGGAACGCACGTGCACGTGCACGGCGGTATCGTTGATGGCCGTCTGCAGGGCCAGCGCGGATTTTTCCGCCTGTTCCAGGGTCGACAGGTCCAGCTGCGTGCCCGTCATGATGGCCGTCAGGGCGGCGCGGTCGATGACGCGGGTCAAACGCGTCATGATGGTGTTCGACAGGTTGAACTTGCGCACCAGTTCGGCCAATGTCTCGCCGGAAATGCCTTCCGCGCCTTCGCGCGGCACCAGCACGGCCGTGTTCAGCGCCACCGTCATCATGTAGCTCGCTTCTTCGGCGTCATCTTTCAGATAGCGCTCGTCGCGTCCCGCTTTCACCTTGTACAGCGGCGGTTGCGCGATGTAGATGTGGCCGCGCTCGACCAGTTGCGGCATCTGGCGGTAGAACAGGGTCAGCAGCAGGGTGCGGATGTGGGCGCCGTCGACGTCCGCATCGGTCATGATGATGATGCGGTGGTAGCGCAGTTTCTCGACGTTGAATTCGTCCGGTCCGATCGAGGTGCCCAGGGTGGCGATCAGGGTGGTGATCTGCTCGGACGACAACATTTTCTCGAAACGGGCTTTTTCCACGTTCAAGACTTTACCGCGCAGCGGCAAAATGGCCTGGAACTTGCGGTCGCGCCCCTGTTTTGCCGAGCCACCTGCCGAGTCACCCTCGACGATGTACAGTTCGGACAGGGCGGGGTCTTTTTCCTGGCAGTCGGCCAGCTTGGCCGACAGGCCCAGGCCGTCCATGATGCCTTTGCGGCGCGTCAAGTCGCGGGCCTTGCGGGCCGCTTCACGGGCGCGTGCCGCTTCGACGATCTTGCCGCAAATGATCTTGGCGTCGTTTGGTTTTTCTTGCAGGTAATCTGCCAGGGTCTTGGCGACGATCTCTTCGACGGGGCCGCGCACTTCGCTCGATACCAGCTTGTCTTTCGTCTGCGACGAGAATTTCGGTTCCGGCACTTTCACGGACAAGACGCAGGTCAGGCCTTCGCGCATGTCGTCGCCATTGATTTCCACTTTCGCCTTCTTGGCGAATTCCTGCTCGTCGATGTATTTATTGATCACGCGCGTCATGGCCGCGCGCAAGCCCGTCAGGTGGGTGCCGCCGTCGCGTTGCGGGATGTTATTCGTAAAGCACAGCACCTGTTCATTGTAGGCATCGTTCCACTGCATCGACACGTCAACCGTGATGTTCGTGCCCTGGTCCGACAGGCGCTCGCCCGTGGCCTGGAAAATGGTCGGGTGCAAGACCGACTTGGCCTTGTTGATGTATTCGACGAAGCCGCGCGTGCCGCCTTCGAAGGCGAAGACTTCTTCCTTGCCCGTGCGCTGGTCCGACAACTTGATGTTGACGCCGTTGTTCAGGAAGGACAGTTCGCGGATGCGCTTGGCCAGGATTTCGTAGTGGAATTCCACGTGCGTGAAAATCTCTTCGTCGGCCCAGAAGTGCACCTCCGTGCCGCGCTTGTCCGTCTCGCCGATGACCTTGATCGGCGACGTCGCGACGTCCCCCGCCATGACGATCTGGCGGTCTTGCGGCACGCCGCGCACGAATTCCATGTAATGGACCTTGCCGTCGCGGCGGATGGTCAGTTTCAGCAATTTCGACAGGCCATTGACGCAGGACACACCCACGCCGTGCAAACCGCCCGATACTTTATACGAGTTCTGGTCGAACTTGCCGCCCGCGTGCAGCTCGGTCATGACGATTTCGGCCGCCGAACGCTTCGGATCGTGCTTGTCGTCCATTTTCAGGCCGGTCGGCACGCCGCGGCCATTGTCGGTGATCGAGATCGAATTGTCGCTGTGGATGGTGACGTGGATTTCCGTGCAATGGCCGGCCAGCGATTCATCGATCGAGTTGTCCAGCACTTCGAATACCAGATGGTGCAGGCCGGTGCCGTCCGAGGTGTCGCCAATGTACATGCCCGGGCGTTTGCGTACGGCTTCCAGGCCTTCCAGGATCTGGATGGAGGAGGCGCCGTATTCTTCCGTTTTGGCCTGGATCGGGGTGTCTTGTGGATTCTCGGACATGGACTGCTTTCTCAATTAACTAGTACTGTTCCGGGGTCAGACCCTGTTGGGTCTGACCCCAGCTTTTCATTGGGTTTCTTGATTGCGTGATATCGCATTTCAACCCAACGGCGAAATGCCGGGGTCAGACCCAGAGGGTCCGACCCCGTTCTTAAATGCGCATCGGCATGACGACATACTTGAAGTCGGCATTGTCCGGGATGGAGATCAGGGCGGACGAGTTCGAGTCGCCCAGGGCGATGTTGACGTATTCGCATTTCAGGTTGTTCAGCACGTCCAGCAGATACGTCACGTTGAAGCCGATGTCGACGGAATCGCCGCCGTAGTCGATTTCCAGCTCTTCGACGGCTTCTTCCTGGTCCGCATTGGTCGAACTGATCTTCATGCTGCCCGGGGTGATGATGCAGCGCACGCCCTTGAACTTGTCGCTGGTCATGATGGCGGCACGTTGCAGCGAGCGCAGCAGTTCATCGCGGCCGATGGTGAAGTCGTTCTTGTAGCCTTTGGGAATCACGCGCGTGTAGTCGGGGAACTTGCCTTCCACCAGCTTCGAGATCAGCTCGATGTCGGCAAAGGTCAGTTTCACCTGGTTGGCGGCGATGTCCAGCTGCACCGGCTCATCGTTCTCTTCCAGCAGGCGCTGCAGTTCGATGATGGTCTTGCGCGGAATAATCACTTCCTGGCGCGCAAACGTCTGCTCGGTAGCCACTTGGCAAAACGCCAGGCGGTGGCCGTCGGTGGCCACGGCGATGACATTATTTCCATCCAGAACCAGCAGCAAGCCGTTCAGGTAATAGCGGATGTCTTGCTGCGCCATCGAGAAATGCACCATGTTGAACAGGTGCTTCAGGGTTTTCTGGGGCAGGGTGACGGACGCGTTGTAGCTTTCCGCTTGTTGCACGGTTGGAAACTCTTCCGCCGCCAGGGTTTGCAGCGCGAAGCGCGACTTGCCCGTTTGCACGGTCAGGCGCTTGTTGAGCAGGGTCATCGTGACGTCGCCCGATTCGGGCAGGGCGCGCAAAATGTCCAGCAGCTTGCGCGCGGCCACGGTGGTGCCGGTGACGTCCGCGCCGGAACCGATTTCCGCGTGCGTGGTGATCTGCACTTCGGTGTCGGTCGACAGGAAGGAGACATTTTCACCGTCTTTGCGGATGAGGATATTGGCCAGAATCGGCATAGTGTGCCGACGCTCGACAATACCGCTCACGATCTGCAGTGGCCGGAGAAGGGTATCTCGGGTGGTTTTGACCAATTGCATATTTATCCTCAATGTATAAGTTGAACAGTACGACGTTTAACGTATTAATTTAACAATTCTTGCCATAGGGAGCCCCGACAGACCGGCTGCGGCGCCCTCCCAGATAATAAGGGTAAAGCACGTTTTGAGCCAGCCTTGCCCAGTCGTGCTTGCAACGCCTGACAAAACCGTAGCGAGCGGCAGTGAGTTGTGGCCGAGACGCGGAGCTGTGCTTTAGCACAGTGAGCATCGGAGGCCGCAAAGCGCGACGCGCAGCAGGTTTGGTCAGGTGTTCTTAACCCTTCAAGGTTTGTTCCAGCACATGCAATTCATGGTTGCATTCCGGATTCTTGGTGCGGTCCAGCGCGATCTTGCGCACGGCATGCAGCACCGTGGTGTGGTCGCGACCGCCGAACAGCTCGCCGATTTCCGGCAGGCTCTTCTGCGTCAATTCCTTGGCCAGGTACATGGCGATCTGGCGCGGCCGGGCGATATTCGCGGGGCGGCGCTTCGAATACATGTCGGCAACCTTGATATTGAAGAAGTCGGCCACCGTTTTCTGGATGTTTTCCACGGAAATCTGGCGGTTTTGCACCGACAGCAAGTCCTTCAAGGCTTCCTTGACGATATCGATCGTTATATCTTTGCCATGGAAACGCGAGTACGCCAGAATTTTGCGCAGCGCGCCTTCCAGCTCGCGCACGTTCGAACGCAAGTGCTTGGCGACAAAGAAGGCCACGTCGTCGGAGAAGGTCACGCCTTCCTGCTTGGCTTTTTTCAACAGAATCGCCACGCGCATTTCCAGTTCCGGCGGTTCGATGGCCACCGTCAGGCCCGAGTCGAAGCGCGAGATCAAACGGTCGTCCATGCCCGTGATTTCCTTCGGATAGGTATCCGAGGTGATGATGATCTGTTTCTTCGCGGCAATTAATGCCTCGAACGCATAGAAAAACTCTTCCTGCGTGCGGCTCTTGCCGCCAAAGAACTGGATATCATCGATCAGCAGCATGTCGAGCGAGTGATAGTAGTGCTTGAAATCGTCGAAACCCTTGCGCTGGTAAGCGGTCACTACGTCGCGGACGTACTGTTCCGCGTGGATGTAGCGGATTTTTGCGCCCGGATTGTCGGCCATCACCTGATTGCCGATGGCGTGGATCAAGTGGGTTTTACCGAGGCCGACGCCGCCGTAGAAGAACAGCGGGTTATACGACACGCCCGGATTGTTCGCCACCTGGATGGCGGCGGCGCGCGCCAGCTGGTTGGCCTTGCCGGTCACGAAACTGTCGAAGGTCAGGTCGGTGTTGATGCGGCTCTGCTCGCGGCGCGGCGCGGCGCCGATGCTCAGTTCCGGCACGCTCGGCTGCGGCTCCGCCGGGCGCGCGCTGGGCGCGCCGCCATTCGGATCGCTGGCCGGGGTGCTGGCGGTGACGGGTTTCTTCGGCAGGGCCAGGCGCGGGTCGAGCACGAACTGCACTTCCGTGGGCGCTTCGAAGTACTGAATGGCCAGGGCAGTAATGCGGCTGGCGAACTGGGTCTTGACCCAATCGAGCTTGAAGCGATTGGGCGCAGCAATGCGCAGCTTGCCCTCTTCGTAATCGAGAGGGATAAGCGGTTTGATCCACGCACTGAATTGTTGCGGTGTCAGCTCCAGTTCCAACTGCGCGGAACAGGCCTGCCAGAAATTATCCATGTATGTCTATGTGAAAAGGTGTGGGAGGGCGTATCGATTCTGCCCTGCGTTCACCGTGTTGCAAGGCCGGCGTCGCGCGAGGGCTCGCCACACGTAACGCGCTATTCTACTCCCGACTGACAAAGTTATCCACAGGCACGACGCTTATTTTTGTGTGGCGGGGTGGGGCGCCATGTGCATAAGAGGCGACTTATCCCCCGGTTATCCCGTGACAGGCAGTGCTGGCGCGGGCTTGGCGGCAGATGGGGAGCGGCGCGCAAATTTCCAGGCGATCACGGCAATCCTTGACAAGAGGGGGGCATATGCTGAATAATTCAGGGTTCCCCGCCCGTATTCCGTGTTTATTCATTTGGAACGACAATATGGACTAAGCGTGGATTAAGCGGGCGATGAGATTGGCCAGCTTGTGCCTTGGCATAAGTGCGCGATTGTCATTGGCACCAAAAACTGACGGGACGTCAGACCCGATTTTGCATTTTTTTTGTTTTTAGCGAGACCAACATGAAACGTACTTACCAACCTTCCGTCGTTCGCCGCAAGCGTACGCACGGCTTCCGCGCTCGTATGGCTACCCGTGGTGGCCGTGATGTGCTCAACGCACGTCGCGCAAAGGGCCGCAAACGTCTGGCCGTCTAGGCTTGTCGTTGACAGCTGATCGCGTGGCTAGCTGTACTCCAGTCGGCAATCAACGCGAAGGTTCACACGACTTCGCGCGCTTTCGGCGTATCGTTAAAACGGATGAATTTTCATCCGTTTTTCGTTTGCGCCCTTCGCAAAAAACAGCGCATTTTGTGCTGTACACCCGACACAATCAATTGCCGCATGCGCGGCTGGGCGTCGTTGTGGCCAAGCGTTTCGCGCCGCGCGCGGCGACCCGCAACACGATCAAGCGCGTCACGCGCGAGCTGTTTCGCAACAGCGCGATGCCGCCGGTCGATTGCGTGGTGCGTTTGTCGCGCGCCGTCAACAGCAAGGATGGCCCGGCCACCACGAGCAAGCTCAAAGCCGAGCTGCGTGAAGAGTTGAGCCGCCTGTTCGCGGCGCAAATCGCCGCCCAGGCCCGTTCTGTTGCTGCGCCACCACCATCCGCGCCATGAAAACCCTGCTGCTGTTCCTGCTGCGCGCTTATCAGTTGCTGATCAGCCCCATGCTGGGACAGAATTGCCGTTTCTATCCGAGCTGTTCGCATTACGCGATGGAAGCGCTGCGCGTGCACGGTACGGCCAAGGGCAGCCTGCTGGCTGCCAAGCGCCTGTGCCGTTGCCACCCCTGGAATGAAGGGGGCGTCGACCCGGTGCCGCCGGCCGATGGCAAACAATCTTCAACGACCGCTTGCGGTTGCAACCACTCCTGACAAATACCCTAATGGATATCAATAAACGTACCATCCTGTGGATCGTGTTTTCCGTCTCGCTGGTAATCCTCTGGAACGAATGGATGATCTCGAACGGCAAGCCGTCGATGTTCTCCGCGAACACGGAACAAACCGCCAAGGCGCCTGCGACCCCTGCCAAGACGGCTGCCCTGCCAGCTGCGGCAGGCGTGCCTGCCCTGCCGGGTGAAGCGGTCGATCCCGCCGCGTTCAAGCGCGAAGTGATTACCATCACCACCGACGTCATCAAGGTCGACATCGACACCCTGGGCGGCCAGGTCAAGCGTCTGGAATTGCTGAAGTTCAAGGGCGCGGGCAATCCGGGCTGGTTTGGCGGCTGCTTCGGCCTGTTCAAATGGTGCCAGCCTGACGACGGCAAGCAAAACGAAGTGCTGTTCGACGAAGGCGCGAACCACACTTACCTGGCGCAATCGGGCCTGGTCGGCGGTCCCTTCCCTACCCATGCGAGCGGTTTCACCGTACAGCCTGGCGTACGCACCCTGACCGATGGCAAGCAGATTCAACTGGTGATGGAAGCGGTCGAAGGCGGCGTCAAGCTGACCAAGACGTTTACCTTCAAGCGCGGCGACTACGTCATCGACGTGCGCCACGACGTGGCCAACGTGGGCGCGGCCCCTGTCACGCCGCAGCTGTACCTGCAACTGACGCATGACGGCAACAAGCCGGTCGGCGATTCGTTCTTCAACAGCAGCTTTACGGGCCCGACCCTGTACACGCCGCAAGACAAGTACCAGAAGCTGACGTTCGAGAAAATCGAAAAAGCGGCGGCAGAAGACGAGAAGAAGGGCAACGACAACGCCATGAAGGGCCTGCACCCGGCCACGGCGAATGGCGGCTGGTTTGCGATTTCGCAACACTTCTTCGTGTCGGCTTTCGTGCCGCCTGAGAACGCCAAGCGCGACATCTTCACGAAGAAGGTCGGCCCCAACCTGTACGCCATCGGCAACGTGCTGCCATTGCCGACCCTGGCGCCAGGCGCCTCGGCCAGCATGGACAGCAAGCTGTACTCGGGTCCGCAAATCGCGCACCTGCTGGAAAACGTCTCGCCTGGCCTGGAACTGGTCAAGGATTATGGCTGGCTGACCATCATCGCCAAGCCGATGTTCTGGGTCATGGAACAGATCCACAGCGTGCTCGGTAACTGGGGCTGGACCATCATCGCCTTCACGATCCTGATCAAGCTGCTGTTCTTCCCGCTGTCGGCCGCCGGCTACCGCAGCATGGCCAAGATGAAACTGGTCACGCCGAAGATGCAGGCGATCCGCGAACGCTTCAAAGGCGATCCGCAAAAGATGAACCAGGCGACGATGGAGCTGTACAAGACGGAAAAGATCAATCCGCTGGGCGGCTGCCTGCCGATTTTGATCCAGATGCCCGTGTTTATCGCCCTGTACTGGGTGCTGAACGCGTCCGTGGAAATCCGCGGCGCGCCATGGATCGGCTGGATCACCGATCTGGCCCAGCATGACCCATGGTGCATCCTGCCCGTGCTGTACGCGATCTCGATGTTCATCACGACCAAGCTGAACCCGGCCCCGGCCGATCCGATGCAAGCGAAGATGATGCTGTTCATGCCATTGGCATTCTCGGTGATGTTCTTCTTCTTCCCGTCTGGCTTGGTACTCTACTGGGTCGTCAACAACGTCCTGTCGATCGGCCAGCAATGGGTGATCACCAAGAAATACGCGCCAGCCGTCAAGTAATTCCGGCCAGCGAACAGAAAGCCCGCCGAGCGCGGGCTTTTTTTTGACATCGGACCCAGTGGGTCCGATGTCAAAAAAAAGTGGGTTTTGTCGGATTTCCACTGAGCGCCCCCTTCATGTGCACCGGTTTGTCGCTGACAATAGCGTAGCCCCTGCAGCCTTCCCCGAATACACTACAATTACGCCATGAAACTCGACTCTTCCCCTATCGCCGCCATCGCCACTGCCCCCGGGCGCGGCGGCATCGGCGTGGTACGCGCCTCCGGCAAAAACCTCGCTCCTTTGATGACGGCCCTGTTCGGCGCGCAGCAGCTGAAACCGCGCCACGCCACCTATCTGCCGTTTACGGAAGCCGATGGCAGCATCATCGACCAGGGCATCGCCATCCACTTCAAGGGCCCGCATTCGTACACGGGCGAAGACGTGCTGGAATTGCAGGGCCATGGCGGCCCCATCGTGCTGCAGCTGCTGCTGGCGCGCGTGCTCGAAGCGGGCAAGGACAGCGGCTTGCGCCTGGCAGAACCGGGCGAATTCACGCGCCGCGCGTTTTTGAATGACAAGCTTGATCTGGCGCAAGCCGAAGCCGTGGCCGACCTGATCGACGCCTCGACGGAAGCGGCCGCCAAGTCCGCTTCGCAATCGCTGTCGGGCGCGTTTTCGAACACCATCCACGCGCTGGTGGAGCAGGTGACGGGTTTAAGGATGCTGGTTGAGGCGACCCTGGACTTTCCGGAAGAAGAGATCGATTTCCTGGAAAAATCGAATGCGCGCGGTCAATTAAAAGCCGTTATCGAAGCGTTAAATAAAGTGTTTGCCCAAGCGGCGCAGGGCGCGCTGCTGCGCGAAGGCCTGAACGTGGTGCTGGCGGGCCAGCCGAACGTGGGCAAATCGTCGCTGCTGAACGCGCTGGCGGGCGCCGATGTGGCGATTGTGACGCCGATCGCCGGCACCACGCGCGACAAGGTCAGCGAAACCATCCAGATCGAGGGCATTCCGCTCAACATCATCGATACGGCCGGCATCCGCAGCGCCGGCGACACCATCGACGCCGTCGAGCGCATCGGCATCGAGCGCACGTGGGGCGAGATCGGCAAGGCCGACGTGATCCTGCACCTGCTTGACGCAGATCATGGCCCGACTTTGGCCGATGAAACCATCGTCGCCGCCTTCCCGGAAGGCGTGCCCGTGGTGCGCGTGTGGAACAAGATTGACCTGTCGGGCCACAAGCCCGGCGTGGATAGCCTGCCCGATGCCACCCACGTGTACCTGTCCGCCCACGAGCACATCGGCATCGACCTGCTGCGCGCCGAGCTGCTGCGCATCGCCGGCTGGCAGCAGACGGGCGAATCGCTGTACCTGGCGCGCGAGCGCCATTTGATCGCGCTTAAGTCGGCTGGCAAGCACCTGGACATCGCCGCCGAACACGCGGCGCAGGACGACCAGTCGCTCGATCTGTTTGCCGAAGAACTGCGCCTGGCGCAGGTACAGCTGTCGAGCATCACGGGCGAGTTCTCGCCTGACGATCTGCTGGGCGTGATCTTCAGCCGTTTCTGCATCGGCAAATAAGGAGAATCGGATGAAGCTGCTGTTTGCCGTCATGTTCGCCTGCCTGCTCCTGCTGGCTGGCGCGCAGGAAAAGTTGCCGCAAGACGTGGCGAAATTCGTCGAAAATGCGCAGATGTGCGAGCACTTCGCCGGCGAATGGGATGACAACGACAAGGCGCGCCAGCGCGAGATCACGCAAGCCGTCGAGCAATCGTGCGGCCAGGCGCAGCGGCAGTGGAAACGGCTGTCAGTCAAATATGGCAAGCAGCCGGCAATCAAAAGAGTCATCGACGAGCATGCGAATGATGCCGTCAGGAGCTTTCGGAAATAAGTATCAGAGGTGTTTTTTTGCATACACCTCGAACGGCGAAAAGACCGGCGCTCGATCTGTTCACCGAAGAGCTGCGCCTGGCGCAGGTGCAACAGTCGAGCATCGCGGGCGAATTTTCGCCTGATGATTTATTGGATGTGGTTTTCAGCCAGCTCTGTATCCGCAAGCAAATTCATATTGATTGCGGAAAAGCAATAGCTTGCCGTGTGGCGGTTTTATAGTCGGAATTTCCAACCTGGAGTCTCTATGACATATCCTTCATTCCCGTGTAGCACCGCTATTGTTTTTTTTTGCATTGGCGCTTGTTTCTCCCATCGCGGTTTTGGCTGCCGCGCCATTGCAATTGACGATCGACACTGTGCTACCGCCTGATCCCGGTGCTGCTGGCAAACAAACGCTTGCTGGTATTGATAGCAATGATAATGGCGTGCGCGATGATGTCGAGTTGTTTCTGCTGCGGCATTTTTCGCGAGATGCCCGGCTTCTGCGGGGCATGGCAAATGTTGCCATCAGCAACCAGGCGGCTATTTTGGCAACCACATCCTGGGAATCGTCACATGCGCATTCGATGGCGATACGCAGCAGTGAATGCCTAGCTGGCCTTGGCGAGTTGGTCCCCGAGGATGAAGACAAGGTAGGTCAAGTGATGGCCTTGCTTGTCAATACACCCCAGCGCAAGGAAGCCATCCAGGCGCACGGTGCGCGTCTTGCCAATATGACTTTCGTCATGCGGCAGGAGACAGCGTGGGAGCCTTACTGCATGGAACGGGCCGATCTTGTGGGGCCGAATGTGCAAACCCAGCCTCGCCGCGAATAGCGCCATTTGCTGCCATGTATCCCGCGGGAGCGCGGTCTATTGAGCATGCTCATACCGCATCAACTTTAATGACGTAATCTTGCTGAGCGGCCTTGAAGTGCCGCTAGGAAAGGAAGCGCCATGGACAGCAAACAGCCGGATGTCGTGGAATGCGAGGATGAGGTAGTGGCGCGGCCACTGCCTGCCATGCCGGAATTGATCGCCTCCTTGCCGCCGAAAGGCGCGTGCTGGTACTGCGACAAGCCGCTCGATGCCGTGCGCCGTTTCTGTTGCAAGAGTTGTTGCGTGGCATATGCGGAAGAGGCGCAATACCACCCTTGAGTGTGTGCTTGCTAGCGGCGCCGCAGCAGCGCCGCGAGGGCGCCGTCGAAATCGAACTCGTGCGCGGCGGCCGCCACTTCCTGGTAGACGTGCACGCCCAGGCTGGCGGCCAGCAGGCTGGCCGAGTTTTCGAGGATGTCGATGGCCGCGCCGTCGCCTTCGCGCAGATGGCTGGCCAGGCGCGCCAGCAGCAGCTGGATGGCGGGCGCGGCCGGATCGGGTGCCATGTCCTGCGCCGCCATGTGGGTGGTCTCCGGCGTGCCCAGCATGCTGCTGACGGCGCCGAGCAATTGATCCTGCGCCAGTTCCAGCTGCAGTATCTGCTGGTCCAGGTCGGGCGCCTGCGCACGCAGTGCCGACTCCAGGGTTGTCGCCAGGCCATGCACGTGGCGCGCACCGATCATGCCGGCGGCGCCTTTCAGGGTATGCGCCTTCAGGCGCGCGGAGCTATAGTTGCCCGCGTCGAATTCGGCGCGGATCTGGCACGGCGTGGTGCCATGGTCATGCAGGAAGCGGCGCAGGATTTTCAGGTACAGGATGCGGTCGCCCATGATGCGGCCCAGTCCGTTCTCGACGTCGAGAATCCGGACCATGTCGGATGCCGCGACGGCGGCATCATCATCGCAAGTGGCGTGTGGTTTCAGCATGCCTGGTGTGCAGAGAGCCCCAAAACTTGTCAATTGCATTCATGCAATATCCACCATTTTACATCCAGTTGCCCTCGCTACTGCGTCCGCTTGGCAGACGCTGCCAGACTAACGCGTCGTGAAGGACCAGCTGCGCGTGACGTCCGCGCCATTGACTTTGCCGATGAAACTCACGTCATAGGTGGTGGCCGCCAGCAGCGGGGCCAGCGGGATGATGGCGGCCACCGAGCGCGAAGTATTGCTGGCATCGGTCTCCTTGCTGAGCAAGCGTACCGTCAGGTCCGTCGCTGCGCCATGCTGGCGCACGGTGAACGCCGTCACGCTGAGGGTGGCATCGAAATTCGCATGGACGCTGATGGGGTAGCCGACCACGTCCTGGTTGGGCACGGGATCGGGCTCCTCTTCATTGCTGGAAAAACTGGTGGCGACCTTGGTCTGCCCGTTGAAAGGGTAGCTGATGACCTGTCCGGCCGGCAAGCCGAGACCGTAGCGGCTATTGCCCGCCAGGTCGGTGGTGAAGTAGGCATAGCCGCTGTTGTTGACGGCCGCACCGGCGCCGCCTTCCTTGAACATCGGTTCAAAGATGAGGAAGCGGTGATACACGGCCGTGATCAGGCTTTCCGCCATGTAGAAACCGGAGTTGGTGGCCACGCCCGCGATGACTTCGCCCCAGACGGAAGTGACGGCATAGTGTGACGCGCTCAGGCGGTCATACAGCGTTTCGCCGGTAAAGCCGGGTTTGCCTTTAACTTGATTGTGCACCACCACGCTATTGATGTTCAGATAGTTGGAGTGGCCGACTGCCGCGTTGTCGATCAGACTATTGCGCACCAGCGGCGCCAGGCCGATCTGGCTGCGCCGGTAATTGATCCAGTTGAAACCATCGGTGGCGATATTGTTGCTGAGAACCGGTGCGCCCGGCTCCTGTGTCAGCTGTCCGGCCTGGGTCGAGGTGCCCGGCGAAGCATTGCCGCCGCTATCGCCGCCGCCGCAGGCGCTCAGCAGCGCTACGATCAGGAGGGTGGGGAGGCTGTGTGTCCAACGCGATAACGAGGCAATCAAGCTGACTCCTGTCTGATGGGGGGGCGCCATGCTGCCCGGTAAAACGATTCTAAGGTATTTTGATACGCAATAGAGCATCCATGAAAAGATATGCCGCGCGCTCGTGCGCAGACGGTGCCGCAGCTGCGCAGGGTAGAATGCGCATAGCGCAGCGTTTGCCGCTGCGCTGCCTCATTCCTGCTACTTTGATTGCCCATACATTTGAACACATTGCCCAAGTCGCGCCTGCAGCGCGCCAAGTATGCCTTGCCCAGCATGGTGACTTTGCTGTCGATAGCCTGCGGTTTTGCCAGCATCGTCATTTCCGTCGATAACGCTGCAGTGGGCGACGCCGATGCCTACCGCCTGGCCGCCGCGCTGCTGGTGCTGGCCGGCGTGTTCGACGCGCTCGACGGCTATGTGGCGCGCCTGACGAACACCAGTTCGCAGTTCGGCGTGCAGCTCGATTCCATCGCCGACGTGATGAATTTCGGCTGCGCCCCCGCCGTCTTGTTGTATTGCTATGGTTTTGTACTGATGGGCGTGCACGATCCGCTGCTGCTGCGCTTTGGCGGCATGGCCAGCTTCTTCTTTGTTGCCTGCGGTGCCATGCGCCTGGCGCGCTTCAATGTGAACGTGGGGCATACCGACCCCCTGTATTTCGTCGGCATGCCGATCACGGCCGGTGCCGCCTGCGTGGCGGCCGTGGTGGTGGCCTGGCCGGCGCCCATCGATTCCATGCTGCACAGCTATCTGCTGATGCTGCTGCTCGTCGGCGTGGGCAGCCTGATGGTGTCGACCTTGCGTTTCCCCAGCTCCAAGCAAAAGAAAAGCCTGGCCGCGCTGCTGGTGCTGATCGTCGCCATCGCCCTGCTGGTGTGGCTGAAGACCAGCTTCTTTGCGCTGTTCTTCGCCGTCTACATCGCCGCCACCCTGCTGCTCAACCTGGCGTGGCATCTGGGCTGGCGCGGCATTGCGCTACCGCAAGTGTTCAATGACCCGGACGAGATTGATTAATCTCAAGCCACCTCGTGCCCGCGCGCGGCGCGCAGGATGGCGAACCAGTCGCTGCGGCTGAGCGTAAACTGCGTGCCTTCCACGGCCACGCCCACGGCTTCGATGCGGCCCGTGCCCGTCAGCGGCAGCGGGCGGCAAGGCAGTTGCATGATCCAGGCAAACACCACGCTGGCAAACGGGCGCTGCAGCTGGTCGGCGATCTGCTTGATGACATTGCGCAAATTCTCCACATTCGCGTCGCCGCCCTGAAACAGGCGGCCGCCCGCCAGCGGCGACCAGATCATCGGCGCCACTTTCAGATCCTGCAAGCCGTCGAAGGTTTCGTCGAACAGGGGCGCCACGTGCAGCGGCGAAAACTCCACTTGATTTGTTACCAGCGGAAAGCGCCGGTGCAGGCACTCGAACTGGTGGCGGCTGAAGTTCGACACGCCAAAGTGCAGCACCTTGCCCGCTTGCTTGAGCTGGGTAAACGCGCCGGCGATCTCGTCGAAATCCATCAGCGGGTCGGGGCGGTGGATCAGCAGCAAGTCCAGGCGGTCCGTCTGCAGCTGGCGCAAGCTGTGTTCCACGGAACCGGTAATGTGCGCCGTGCTCGTGTCGTAATGCTGGATGGCATGGCCGGGACGGTGCGGCGACAGCAGCTTGATGCCGCACTTGCTGACCAGTTCCATCTTGTCGCGCAAGCCCGGCTGCAGGGCCAGCGCTTCGCCAAACAGGCCTTCGGCGCTGTAATCGCCATAGATATCGGCATGGTCGAAACTCGATACGCCCAGCGCCAGGCATTGCTCGATGAAGGCCAGGCGTTGCTGCGCCGACATATTCCACTCGCCGATGCGCCACATGCCGGCGACGATGCGCGACAGTTCGGGACCGTTGCCGCTTAAACGGCTGCGCGGCGCTTGCAGGCTGGCGGGAAATACATGGCTCATGGGCTGGCTTTCTGGTGGTGGCGAAGAAGGTGACGCCACGATTATATCCAGAGCTACAACATGCTGCGGATAAAGCGGCAGCACCGCTCTTGCAGGGCAAGGTCGAGCTGGCCGCCCAGCTGCATCTGGTACACGAGCGCCGATTGCAGCATGAAGGCGAACAGGCGCAGGTCGAGGTCGGCGCGCACGCCGATGTTGACCAGGCGCTGCACCACCAGGGTAATCCACGGCGCGACGATCTGCTCGCGAAAGCGCAGTTGCGCCGCCGCATCGTCGTGGATCAGCACCAATAAATCGCAGGTGAAGCGGCCGTCGGCGTTCAGGTTGTCGAAGATGCGCGCGCAGATCGCCTCGATTTCCTGGCCGTCCGGCATGTCGAGCGCGCGCTGCAGCTTTTCCGCCGTGCGCTTGACGAGCGCATCGAGCAGCATGTCTTCGCGCCGCGGCCAGCGCCGGTAGATCGTCTGGCGCCCCACGCCGGCCACGTCGGCCACCATCTGTATCGTCACCGCTTCCAGTCCATGTTGCCGGACCAGCAGGACGATGGCTTCCAGTACCGCATCTTCCACGCCCGCCTTGCGCGGGCGGCCACGCACCGCTGCCTCTTTTTTGATCACGTTAAACCTGTCTCTGAATGTTTCTTTTAATTATGGTACGATGCGCACCGTAAATGCAAAGCTACCGCTTGTCAATCACCTTGATCAATTAACCGGCAGGCGGATGCACCGCGCCGCGATACCCCAGCCATCTCTACGTGAAATCTGCCATCTGCGCGGCGCGTGTCCGCATTTTCTTTCTGACTTCCACATCCATCACTGTGGCGGCTCGTGCCGCCTGAGGAAAAACCTATGAAAATCATCGGGATTTCGCCCCATCGGCGTAACTTCCTGCGCAAGGCCGTCGGCGCCGCGCCTGCCGTGGCCTTGCTGGCCGGCGCCGGCGGCGGCCTGGCCATGGCCGTCTCCAAAGACCAGCCTGCCTACAAACCGCGCTTTTTCGACGCCACCGAATGGGCCACCCTGACGGCGCTGGTCGACCGGCTGATCCCGGCCGACGGCGAAGGGCCGGGCGCGCTGGAAGCGGGCGCGCATGAATTCATCGATGCGCAGATGAACACGCCTTACGCGTATGGCGCGCTGTGGTACATGCAGGGACCGTTCGTGCCCTCGATCGAACAGTTCGGCTACCAGTTCCACATGGCGCCGCGCGAGCTGTACCAGAGCGCCCTGGCCGGCGTGAATGCTGCCGTGCAGAAACAGTCCGGCAAGCCTTTCGTGCAATTGGCCGCGGCCGAGCGCGACGCCGTCATCACGCAATTGCAAAAGGGCACTCTGGACATCGGCGCAGTGCCATCGAAAGTCTTTTTCAACCAGTTGCTGCAAAACACGCGCGAAGGCTATTTTTGCGACCCCGTGCACGGTGGTAACAAGGACATGCTGGCCTGGAAGATGGTCGGTTTCCCCGGCGCGCGCGCCGACTACATGGATTGGGTCGAGCAGTATGGCAAGAAATACCCGCTTCCTCCTGTGTCGATTGCCTAAGCCTGTAACCGCAACGTTTTTGTAGCAGATCAAAGAAAAAGAAAAACCATCATGAGTGATATCAAACCCGATGTAAAAATGAAGCCTGTCGATGCCGTGATTGTCGGCTTCGGCTGGACCGGCGCCATCATGGCCAAGGAATTGACGGAAGCGGGCCTGAACGTGGTCGCGCTGGAACGGGGCGAATACCGCGACACCTATCCCGACGGCGCCTATCCAAAGACCCTCGACGAGCTGACCTACATCCAGCGCAGCAAGCTGTTCCAGGACATGTCGAAAAGCACGTTCACCTTCCGCCACAGCATCACGGGCGTGGCCGTGCCGTATCGCCAGATCGGCGCCTTCAAACCCGGCACGGGCGTGGGCGGCGCGGGCTTGCACTGGTCGGGCATGCACTGGCGCGTCCTGCCGGAAGAGCTGCAGATCCGCAGCCATTACGAACGCCGCTACGGCAAGAAATTCATTCCCGAAGGCATGACGATCCAGGACTTTGGCGTGACTTACGCCGAGCTGGAGCCGCACTTCGATTTCGTCGAAAAAGTCTTCGGCACCTCGGGCCAGGCGTACAAGGTCAACGGCATCGTCGTCGGCGACGGCAATGTGTTCGAGGGCGACCGCTCCGACAATTACGCGCTGGCGCCGCAAAAAGTGCCGTACACGGCAGAATTGTTCCGCCGCGCGGCCAAGGCCGTCGGCTACCACCCCTTCGTCAACGCCTCGTCGAACGCGTCCGGCCCGTACACGAACCCGTATGGCTGCCAGATGGGACCGTGCAACTTCTGCGGTTTCTGCTCCGGCTACGCCTGCTACAACTATTCCAAGGCCTCGCCCAACGTCAACATCATGCCGGCCCTGCGCATGGTGGCGAACTTTGAATTGCGCGCCAACTGCAATGTGGTGCGCATCAACCTCGACGGCAGTAAAAAACGCGCAACAGGTGTGACCTATATCAATGCGGATGGCAAGGCCGTCGAGCAGCCGGCCGACCTGGTCATCGCCAGTGCGTTTGCCTACAACAATGCGCACCTGTTTTTACTCTCCGGCATCGGCAAGCCGTACGACCCCGTCAGCAATGAAGGCGTGGTGGGGCGCAATATCGCCTACCAGATGATGTCCACCATCCAGACCTTTTTCAAGGAAGACACGAACACGAACCCCTTCATCGGCGCCGGCGGCACGGGCGTTGCGCTCGATGACTGGAATGGCGACAATTTCGACCATGGCCCGCTGGGCTTTGTCGGCGGTTCGCCCGCCTGGTGCAACCCGGCCGGCTCGAAGCCCATTTCCGGCATCGCCACGCCGGACGGCACGCCCGCCTGGGGTTCGGCCTGGAAAAAGGCCGTCAAGAAGAGCTATCTGAACACGGTCTCGTTCGACTGCCACGGCGCCAACATGACTTACCGCGACTGCTATGTCGACCTCGACCCCACCTACACGGACAAGTATGGCCAGCAATTGCTGCGCTTTACCTTCGACTGGAAGGAAAACGACATCAAGATGAGCCGTTTCGTCACCGACAAGATGATGAAGGTGGCCGAGGCCATGAATCCCGAGTCGATCAAGGTCTCCGTCAAGAGCGTGGGCGACCACCTCGACTTGCGCAACTACCAGACCACGCACTGGGCGGGCGGCACGGCCATGGGTGCGGACCGCAAGACCAGCGTCGTCAACCGCTACCTGCAGAGCTGGGACGTGCACAACGTGTTTGCCGTCGGCTCCAGCGTGTTCCCGGTCGGCATCGGCTACAACCCGACGGGCCTCGCTTGCGCGCTGACCTACTGGTCGGCCAAGGCCATCCGCGAGCAATACCTGCAAGATCCCCGTCCCCTGGTCGCTTGATAAAGAACAAGAAGATGAACAACACATTCACCCAAACAGTGGGCGCGCTGCTGCTGGCGCTCGCCGCCATCACCCCCAGTACTGCCTGGTCGGCTACCGCGACCACCCCGAACGCCCAGCTGATACGCCAGGGCGAATACCTGGCCCGCGCCGGCGATTGCATCGCCTGCCACACGGCCGGCACGCAGGGTAAACCGTTCGCGGGCGGCCTGGGCATGGAAACGCCAATCGGCAAGGTGTATTCCACCAACATCACGCCCGACAAGAAGGCCGGCATCGGCGACTGGAGCTTTGCCGATTTCGACAAGCTGATGCGCACGGGCGTGACGAAACACGGCTATACCGTGTATCCAGCCATGCCGTATCCATCGTACTCGCGCCTGAGCGAGGCGGACATGCAGGCGCTGTACGCCTATTTCATGCATGGCGTGAAGGCGGACCCGACGCCGAACAAGGCGGCCGACATCCCGTGGCCCCTGTCGATGCGCTTTCCGCTGACCATCTGGCGCTGGGCGTTTGCCCCCACGCCGCAGCCCTACAAGGTGCCAGTGACGGGCGATGCGCAATTGCTGCGCGGCGCCTACCTGGTGCAGGGCCTGGGCCACTGCGGCGCCTGCCACACGGCGCGCGGCGTGGGCATGCAGGAAAAATCGCTGACGGACGCGGACAATACCACCTTCCTGGCGGGCGGCGGCGTGATCGACGGCTGGTCCGTGCCTTCGCTGCGCAATGAACATGGCGGCGGCCTGGCGCGCTGGAGCGCGGCCGAGATCGCCGAATTCCTGAAAACGGGCCGCAACAGCCATACGGCCTCGTTCGGCGCCATGAACGACGTGGTGGCCCATTCCATGCAGCACATGACGGATGGCGACCTGGCGGCGATGGCGAAATACCTGAAGTCCCTGCCGCCATCGAATCCGGCCACGCCGGCCTTCGTGGCCGACGACAAGCTGGGCAAGCAATTGTTCAGCGGCATCGTCAACTCCCAGGGCGCGCAGCTGTACCTGGACCGCTGCGCCGGTTGCCACCGTTCCGACGGCAAGGGCTACGACAAGGCTTTCCCTGCGCTGGCCGGCAATGCCGTGCTGCAGACGAACGATCCCACCTCGGCCATCAACATCGTGCTGTCGGGCGGCGCCGTGCCGGCCACGCGCACGGCGCCGTCGGCGCTGACGATGGCGCCGTATGCCGACATTTTCAATGACGAGCAGACTGCGCAGGTGGTGACCTTCATCCAGACCAGCTGGGGCAACCGCGGCACGCCCGTGACGGCGGCGCAGGTGGCCAAGGTGCGCAAGGTGTCCGTGCCGGTGGAGCCATCGCAGACGGAAGCGACGTTTGCCGCTGGCCGCCACGGCACCTTCCCGCCCGTGGCGCGCCAGCCGCACCTGAAGGATGCGCCGCTGAAGTAGTTTGACGTAGCGCAAGACGAAAAAAATGCCCGCAGCATCTGCGGGCATTTTTTATGGGGAGTGCTGACTGCTTATTTCAACCACAGGCGCATCGAATCCCAGGCGCGGCCGAAGATCGTGGCCTGGTTGATGGTTTCCAGCGCCACGACCGGCAGTTCCAGCAGAACCTTGTCGTCGACCATCATTTTCAGCTTGCCGACCGGGGCGTTTTCAGCCAGCGGCGCGACCAGCGGGTCCTTGCGTTCCAGCACAGGTTTCATCTTGGCCGCCGTGCCTTTTGGTACGGTGACGAGCACGTCGCGGGCGAAACCGATTTTCACGGTGCCTTTCGAGCCTTTCCACACTTCCGGCGTGGCCACGGCCTGGCCCTTCGAGTACAGCTTGACCGTATCGAAGTTCTGGAAGCCCCAGTTCAGCAGCTTCTGGCTTTCCTGCGTGCGTGCCTGGTCGGACGAGGTACCCAGCATGACGGAGATCAAACGGCGCTCGCCCGTGCCGCCTGGACGGCGGGCCGAGGCGATCATGCAATAGCCGGCCGCTTCCGTGTGGCCCGTCTTCATGCCATCGACGGTTGGGTCCAGCCACAGCAGGCGGTTGCGGTTAGGCTGGGTAATCTTGTTGTAGGTAAAACTCTTGATGGAGTCGATTTTATAGAATTCAGGATAGTCGGCGATCACGCGCTGGGCCAGCACGGACAGATCTTGTGCCGTGGAAAAGTTATCCGGGCTCGGCAAGCCATGCGGATTGGCAAAACGCGTGTTTTTCATCCCCATGCGCTGGGCTTCGCGGTTCATCAGCACGACGAAGGTGCCTTCGTCGCCGGCAACGGCTTCAGCCAGCGCCACGGCGGCGTCGTTACCCGATTGAATCATCAGGCCGTGCAGCAAGTCGTCGATCGAGACGGGCGTGGCCGGGTCGATGAACATCTTCGAGCTGCTCGAATCGACTTTCCATGCGCGCACGGACACGTTTACTTTCTGATCCAGCGCCAGTTTCTTTTCGCGGATGGCGGCAAACGTCAGGTAGGCCGTCATGATCTTGGTCAGCGATGCCGGCTCGATGCGGGCGTCCGGGTCTTGCGAAGCAATGATCTGGCCACTGGTGGCGTCGAGCAGCAGCCAGGATTTGGCGGCGATGCTCGGTGCAGGAACGTGCTGGGCGTGGGCGGCGGATAGGAAAAGTACACTGGAGGCCAGTGCCGCTAAAAGTTTTTTCATGGAGGCTGGTCTGCGAAAAAGATGAAGGCTGAGGGCCACGCAGTTGCTGCGTACGTGGCCGCGTGGAAAAAACGGATCAATTATAGCCGTGGAGGCGCTAGTAAGCCCACACTTCAATGATCATCTGCTGCTATTGCGGGTTTGTCACCATGCCACAGCGCAATCACGAGGTTCTTGATGTGGTTGAGCTTGCGGTGGAAAAAGTGGTCGGCGCCGGGGATCACGATCACGGGGATGTCTTGTGGACGGGCCCAGTCGAAGACGGCGGACAGGGGAATGGTGTCGTCCAGTTCGCCGTGGATCAGGATGGTATCGGCCGGAATGTCGGCCATGGCCCACTTGCCGGCCGCGCTGCCGATCAGCGCCAGGCGCTCGGCCGGCGTGCCGGCGGCAGCCAGGCGCTCCTGCAGTTTCGATTGCACGAAGGTGCCGAACGAGAAACCGGACAAGGCCACGGGCAAGCCCGGGTACAGGCCGCGCATGTGTTCATACAGCAACTGCATGTCGTCCGTCTCGCCCACGCCATGGTCGTGCACGCCTTCGGAAGCGCCGACGCCGCGGAAGTTGATGCGCGCCACCACGTAACCGAGGGCGACAAACGCGCGCGCCAGGGTTTGCGTGACCTTGTTATCCATCGTGCCGCCATACAGCGGGTGTGGATGGGCAACGAGGGCAATGCCGCGCGGAGTGTCTGCCGGGAAATCGAGCAAGCCTTCCATGCTGCCCGCATGGCCGGCGAGGGTAAATTTTTCCGAGTTTCTGTTCATGATGCTCATACTGGTGGCTATCTCTTAAATTGGCATTAAATCTTCAGGCGCTCGACGATTTTTCCACCGACCAGGTGGGTATCGATGATTTCATCGATATCGCTGGTGTCGACATAGGTGTACCAGGTCGCTTCCGGGTAGATCACCAGCAGCGGGCCTTCCTCGCAGCGGTCCATGCAGCCGGCCTGGTTGATGCGGATCTTGCCCGCGCCATTCATGTCGAGTTCCTTGATGCGGCGCTTGCAATGCTTTTGCGCCGCTTCCGCGCCATGGTCGCCGCAACTGTTGCGGCCGTCTTCACGTTTATTCATGCAGAAAAAAACGTGGCGTTCAAAATACGGTGCGTCGCTCATACTGATCTCCTGCTGATTCATCAATGCGCCATGATAGCGCTTATGGGTGGTCTTCGCGACGCTGGCGCTGCACATCGTCCTGCCGGTTCAGGCGGTGCGAGGGCAGGCACAGGAACCACAGGGCCATGAAGGGCCACAGCAAGGCCAAGAATTGCGCCGCGCCATTAAAATTGAGGAACTTGCCTTGTACCCAGCCTTGCAAGGTTGACATGAAATACGGGTTGATCGGCGTCGTATTCACCATCACCAGGCTCAGCAGCAAGGTGGCGGCCGCGATGCGGCGCTGCGCCACGTGCGGCGCGAAGGCCAGGCCGCCCAGCATGATCAGGCCGATCAAGAAGCCGCCCTGGGCGCCCGGCGTGATCCAGACGAAGGCGTTTTCCGGCGAAAACAGCAGCGCGCTGGCCATCGAGCGCACGATCAGGGCGGCGGCGATCAGGGTCAGCATCAGGATGGCGCGCGGCGCGGCGCGGCGCAGCAGGCACAGCAAGGTCAGCACGGCGCCCGTCATGCCGCAAGCCGTGATGATGGTTTCCGAAAGCCAATATTGCTCAACAGTTAAGATCACGTCGGGACGCAGATACGCGGCCAGGTCGATCTCCATGCCCGCCAGGCGCGACAGCCAGTCCGACAGGATGGGCAGCAACTGGCCCAGGCCGAACAGGTAGCCTTGCGGATAGATCTGCGCCAGCGGCCACAGGGCGACAAGCACCAGCCCCTGGCTGGCATGCTGGGCAAACCAGCGCTGGCGCAAGCGGTACAAATGGCTATGGTCGAGCAGCTTGCGCGCCGTCAAGGCGCCGATGATGGAACCGATAAAGCAGCCGGCCGCATTCGTATAAAAGTCCAGATTCGACGATACGCGGCTGGGCAAATAGGTTTGCACGGCTTCCATGCTGCCGGAAATCAACATGCCGCACAGGCTGGCGACGATGACGGCAAAGAAACCAGTAATCCTTGGAAACAGCGAATACACGATCAGCGCACCCAGCGGGATGTAGCCGACGATATTCACGCCGACATCGAAGCCCGTCCAGTAACGGGGCATGCGCGTGTTTTCCAGGAAGGTCAGCGGCGACAGGCCATTGCTGTGCCAGCCCGTGAACGGAAACCAGCTCGCGTACACGATCAGGAAGACGTAGGCGAGCAGGGTCGCGCGCGACACGGGCGAGGAACGGACGGGCGGCAGTGGCGCCGCCGGGCTGGCGGAAGGTGCGGGCTCGGTCATTCTTTCGGGATATTCAGCGTGCCCAGCCAGGTGAGCAGGTCGGCGGCGATGGCATCCGATGCCGCCGCCAGCGCCTGCGCGCCCCCTTGCGCATCGGCGCTGCCGGCCGGACCGCTGCGGCTGAAGGTTTTCTGGTCGATCAGGCGGTGGCCGCGGAACAGCGAGGCGCGCAGCGACACATGGCCGCTGCTGTGCGTCTGCGTGTCAAACGCTTGTGAAAAATCATCGACGTCGATGCGCAGCAGCGGCATGCCGGCGGCCGCGTCCGTGGTCGACAGCACTTTCACGCCGCTCTGCGCCACGCGCGTCTTCAGGCGCTGGCTCAACAGTTGCAGCGGCGGCGTGTTCCAGCGGTTGTAGGCATACGGCCGCGATTGTTGCGCATCGGCGTACAGCAGCCGGTAATACATGCGCTGGCTGTCCAGCCACGAAGGGCCATTCGCGTCGGCGATGACCAGCACGGGCACGGCTGGCGCGGCGGCCGGTGCCGCTGCCAGCGGCGCGGCCGGGCCGAAATCATAGAACGTGGGAACGGGGCCGCGCGTGGCGCAGCCGCCCAGCAGGAAAGCGCCGGCGACGATGAGTGCGGTGAGATGGCGGGGGATGTGCATGCGGTGTTCTCCTTATTTGCCGGGCGCCGAAAAACCGGGCTCGCCCGGGCCGGGCGGGATGTCTGGGGCGCCGAACAGGATGCTCTGCGGCTGTTCATTGAGCGTGCTCATGGTGGTTTTCAGGGCGCGCATCGAGGAACGCGCCTCGCCGCTCAGCTCGATTACCTGCGGCAAGACTTCCAGCGACACGCCATTGGCCACCGTTTCCACGGAATGGCCGACCCGGTCGACCGTGCCATTGACCTTGTCGAGCACGCCACCGGGCGCCTGGATGTCGTTGCCCAGCTTTTTCCACGTGGCCGTCAAGTCCGACACGTTTTTGCTGGCCGTACTGACGGCCGTCAAGGTTTGCCGCGTTTGTTCCGTCAACTGTGGCAATTGCGTCAGGGTCGGTTCCAGCTGCTGCGGTATGGCGCCAAAGGCCTTGGCCGCCTTGCCCACTTCATTGAAGGCGCCCAGCATGGCGGCCTGGTTTTCCGGGCTGAGCAGATTATTCACCTTGTTGGTGATCTGCTCGGCCTGGTCGAGGATGCGCTTGCCGCGTTTTTCCAGCTGGTCCAGCAAGCCGGCGCGCAGGGGGATCAGCGACGGCTTGTCCTTGCTGGTGCCCAGCAATTTCGAACCCACGTGTTCATCGTCGAGCTGGATGTAGGCGATGCCCGTCACGCCCTGGTAGCCGAGGGTGGCAAAGGTGGTGTTGGTGACGGGGGTGTCGGGCGCCACGCTGATGTGCACGAGGATTTGCCCCGCCTTTTGCGTGTCGAAGTCGATGGCGTCGACCTTGCCCACTTCCAGGCCCCGGTAGCGCACGGTCGCCTGCGGGTTCAGGCCCGGCACGGACAGGGTGGTGGCGAGCAGGTAGGGCACCCGCTCCACGCGGTCGCGGTTGAACCAGACGCCGAACAGAATGGCGGCCACCAGCAGGGTCAATGTAAAAAATCCCGTCATCAGGGCATGTGATCTGTTTTCCATTACTTTTCCGCTTTCTTGTCAGTGCCGGCGTCGTCGCCTGGCTGTGCGGCCTTGGCTGCCGCCTGTTTTTCATCGAGGACGGCCAGTGCGCGCTTGCCGCGGTCGCCAAGGAAAAATTGCTTGATGAACGGGTGGTCCACTTCGATCACCTCGCGCGTGGGGCCGATGGCGATCACGTGCTTTTCCGCCAGCACGGCGATGCGCGTGGACAGGGCGAACAAGGTGTCGAGGTCATGCGTGACCATGACGACCGTCAAGCCCAGCTCGCGGTGCAGCGACTGGATCAGCGAGACAAAACTTTCCGACAAGTCCGGATCCAGGCCCGCCGTCGGTTCGTCGAGGAACAGCAGCTTCGGTTCCAGCGCCAGGGCGCGCGCCAGCGCCACGCGCTTGATCATGCCGCCAGACAAGTCCGACGGCATTTTCAGCGCATGTTCCGGACCCAGGCCCACCATGTTCATCTTTAATAATACCGCGTCGTGCACCAGCGCCTCGGGCAGCACGCGCAATTCGCGCATGGGCTGGGCCACGTTGTCGAACACGGTCAGGGCCGAATACAGGGCGCCTTGCTGGAACAGCATGCCCCAGTGGTTGCGCAACTGTTGCAGCTGGTCGGAACTTGCCTTGTTGATATCCTCGCCAAAGACTTTGACGCAGCCGCGCGCCGGATGTTCCAGGCCCAGCATCTGGCGCAGCAGCACCGTCTTGCCCGTGCCGGAGCCGCCCACGATGGAAAGGATTTCGCCCCGCTCGATTTCCAGGTTCAAGTCCTGGTGCACGACGGTGCGGCCGAACTTGGTCCACAGATTGGTGATATCCACCACGGGCGCGCTGCCGTGCAGGTTGAACTGGCCTTCCTTGCCGGTGCCGCAAGCGATATCGGTGTCGTTCGCCATCAGTAGCCCACTCCATTGAAGACGATGGCGAACACGGCGTCGGCCAGGATCACCACGGTGATGGCCGTGACGACGGCGGTGGTGGTGCCGCGCCCCAGGCTTTCCGTATTCGCCTTGATGCGCAGGCCGAAGTGGCAGGAGACGAGGGCGATCAGCATGCCGAAAATCACGCCCTTGCCCAGGCCGATCATGTAGTTGGCCAGCGGTACGGCATCGGGCAGTTTCTGGATGAAGTAGCGCGCCGACAAGTTCAATTCCACCTTGGCCGCCACCATGCCGCCGATCAGCGCGGCCGTATCCGTCCAGATGACGAGCAGGGGCATGGAAATGGCCAGGGCCAGCACTTTCGGCATGATCAGGCGAAAACCGTGCGAAATGCCCATCACCAGCATGGCGTCGAGCTCTTCCGTGACGCGCATGACGCCCAGCTGGGCCGTGATGGACGAACCGGAGCGCCCGGCCACGAGGATGGCCGCCAACAGCGGCCCCAGTTCGCGGATGACGCTCATGCCCAGCAGGTTGACCAGGTAAATGTCGCCGCCAAAGGCGCGCAGTTGCTGTGCGGAAAGATAAGACAGCACGACGCCGATCAGAAAGCCGACCAGGGCCGTGATGCCCAGCGCCTGGAAGCCCGCATGGAAGATATTGGCGGAAATTTCACGCCACGGCCCGCGCATGGGATGGCGCGCGAAGCGGCCGATATCCTGCGTCACCTGGCCGACGAGGGCGATAAAGCCCTTCAAATGTTCGAAAAACAGCAAAATGGCCATGCCCAGCTTCATCACGGGCGTGAGGCGGTTGGCGCGCGAGGGCGGCGTTTGCAGCGGTCCCGTCTCTTCGATGCGCCGGAAAAACTCTTCCAGCGATGGCGCCAGGGTCAGTTGCGCGGGGCGCTGCTTGCCCCAGGCATTCCAGAACAGCTGAGCGCCGATATGGTCCATGCTGTCGATGGCCGACAAGTCCCATTGCACCTTGGTATCGCCCTGCAAGGGCTTGAGCTGGGCCTCGATGGCCTTGATGGCATTGTCATGCGCCAGCGCGTGCACCTGCCAGGTGCCGCTGGCAGTGACGACGGCTCCCTGTTGGGAGCTGGTCTGGGAGAGGGTCAGTTTCGGCGATTGTACAGTCGGCATCGCGCCAGTTTAAGGGAGAATGGCGCAGACCGCCACCGCTGTTCAATCGCCGGCCCCTCAGGACGCCAGGTGGCGCGCCTGCCGCTGCGGCAGGGCGACGTCCGGACGCACCTTGCTTGTTTCGGCGGGTTTGGCGTGCGCGGCCGCCTGTGCGCCGCCCGCATAGTCGCTGGCCACGAGGGCGTTGGCCTCGAGCGCGCTCATGCCGCGCGTCTGCAGCCATTGCGCCACCAGCTTGGCCAGGCGCTCCATGGCGATGCGGTGGGTGGCGTCCGTGTGGGCGTACAGCCAGTTCGAAAAGTCCATGAAGTTTTCAAACGGCGCATCACCGAGCATCCATTGCACGGTATTGGCGAAGCGGCCCGAGTTGGCCACCAGGTCCCAGTAGCGGGCGAAGCGCACGAGGCGCTGCATGCTCATGAAATCGAGCTGTTTATTCGCCAGGATGGTGTAGGGCGGGTGCGGGTCGAACACCATGCCATAGTTTTCCGTATGGCGGATGATGGGCGTGCCGCGCAGCCGCTTCAAGATGCCGAACTGGATTTCATGCGGTTTCAGGGCCACCAGCTTGTTGAATCCGGCCGCAAAGCTCGCTTCATCCTCGCCCGGCAAGCCGGCGATCAAGTCCACGTGCAAGTGGGCGTTTGATTTTTCGCAAAGCCAGCGGATGTTATCGGCCGCCTTTTGATTATCCTGCTTGCGGCTGACCAGCGATTGCACGTCCGGATTGAAACTCTGGATGCCGATCTCGAACTGCAGCGCGCCGGGCGGGAACTTGCTGATGCCTTCTTTCAAGGCGTCGGGCAAGTGATCGGGCACCAGCTCGAAGTGGGCGTAGATGGGATCGTCCGGATTCGCTTCGATCTTGTCTAAAAAGAACTGCATGATCTTCAAACTGGTCTTGATGTTCAGGTTGAAGGTGCGGTCGACGAATTTGAACAGGCGGGCGCCGCGCGCATGCAGCGACTCCATCTCGGCCAGGAAGTTCTCCAGGGCGAAGGGCCAGGCCGTCTTGTCCAGCGCCGACAGGCAGAATTCGCACTTGAACGGGCAGCCGCGCGACGCTTCCACGTAAATCGTGCGGTGGCGGATATCGTCGTCTGTATACAAGGAGTAGGGCAGCTGCAGTTCCGCCAGCGGCGCCTGCACGCCCGCATGGATCTTCATCAGCGGCTTCGGGCCGTTGAGGATCTCGCCGCACAGCTTGGGGAAGGTGACGTCGCCCCAGCCCGTGATCAGGTAGTCGGCCAGTTTGACGATTTCCTGCTCGCCCGCCTCATGCGACACTTCCGGCCCGCCCAGCACGATGACGACCTCGGGCGCCACGCGCTTGAGCATGGCCACCAGTTTCGTCGTTTCCTCGACGTTCCATATGTATACGCCAAAACCGATGATGCGGGGCTTGTTGACGAGGATGCGCTCGACCAGTTCCGTGGTTTTCGTGCCGATGACGAACTCCTGCAGCCGCGTCTGCGCCTGCAGCGGGCCCATATTGGCCAGCAGATAGCGCAATCCCAGCGAGGCGTGGGTGTAGCGGGCGTTCAGGGTGGAGAGCAGGATGGTCATGGGAGCGTTTGAATCGGCGAAACCGCTATTTTACGCTGTCGCGTCAGCTGTGCGCTGCGGCCACAAACGTCATGTTACCATTTGTCAATAATTACTAACTTGTCAATGCTACGGCAGGGTAAAGGGATACAAGGTGCTGGCGAAAAAAGTACTCAATAAAAAAATCCTGGTCGGGGCGCTGGCCGGGGTGGCCGTGGTGGCGGCCGCGCTGGTCGGCTACCGGGTCTTCGGCTGGGGCATGCTGGGGCCGGTCAATGGCCTGAAGCTGGATTTATCGCGGCCCGACGCGCTGGTCCGCACGAAAAGCCTGTCGGCCTTGCCGCGCGACCTGCTGACGGTGCCGCTGGCGCGCGACGTGCTGCGCGAGGATTTCCTGTTCTATTACGAGCAAAGCGAAGACCGGCTGGGCCTCAAGGGCAGTTTGCGCCGCATCGCCTATGAGCATGAATTGGGCTGGGGCGACCAGCTGTTGCGCATGGTGCTGGACCAGCCGGCGGAAGTGGCCCTGTGGCGCGATGCCGACGGCTCGCTCAAGCATTTCGCCATCGCCGTGTCGCGCAGCCAGCTGACGCGCCTGCTGGAAGAGGCGGGCAAGATCGCCTTGAAGGATACGCAGATGCGCGTGGCCGGCAGCTTGCGCGTCGATGGCGGCCAGGTGCCCGTGTATGCGCTCAATTATGCCTACCAGCGCACCTTGCTGTTCGCCGCGCATGGCCAGCGCCTGGTCATCCTGTCCCATCCCGGCATGCTGTATGGCGGCAGCGACGGCAAGCATGGCGATGGCACGGCTGAAAAAATAGTGGCCAACCTGCTGGCGCCGGAGCCGGCGAAACAAAACGTCTTGCATGCGCAATTTCATCTCGACGGCGCCGCGCCCGAGGGACACAGCATCGCCGTCAAGGCCGACTTCCTGTCGTTCGGTTACCAGCCCTTCTTCGGCGCGCTCGAAGCGTTGCGTTTCGATTTTCAACAGGGCGCCTGGCAATCGAAGGTGCTGCTCAATGCCGATAAACTGAAAAACGGTGCTTATGACAGCAGCGCCCTGTGGCCCGTGCTGCCGCATAACCCGAGCGCCTGCTTCAGCGTGCCGGTGGACTGGACCGCGCTGCAGCCCGTGCTCAAGCGACTGGGCGACAAGGCGTCCGAGCCGGTGGCGCCGCTGGCCGGTCACTTGCAAGGCCCCGCCGCCGCGTGCTGGTACGGCACTTCGCGGCTGCATACACCCGTGTTCGTGGCCACGCGCAGCGCGCAGGCCGGCGACGACGCTGTATATGGCAGCCTGTTCGCGGCGGCCATCGGCGGCAAGGACCCCGTGCGCAAGACCACCGGCAAGGACGCCAAAGGTGAGTTCGTGCGCTGGGAGCGCAGCGTCGCCACGGCACTGGGCCAGTCCACGCCGGCGCTGGCCGTGGCCGGCAATACGGTTGTCTTCTCCGCCGACGGCAAGCTGGTAGACCAGGTGCTGGCCGTGCGCCGCAAGCAGGCGCCGGCCGCCAGCGATTTGCTGCCCGATGGCGCGCGCACGATCGGCCTGATCGCACCGGCCTCGCTGGCCCGCTTGATCCAGCTGGAAGCCTTCGATACCCTGCCGGCGAATAATGAACCGGTCTTGCGCGCTGCCGCCAACGAACACCTGGTGCCGCGCCTGAACGCCTTGAAAAAATATCCGCCGCTGCGCATGGTGCTCAAGCGGCAACCAGCCAGCGGCACGTCGTGGGAAACGCTGGAATGGCAGGAGACGGCGCGATGACGGTGCGGCATGCGCGCCGTGCCGCCTTGCGCTGGCTGGCGGGAGGGGCTGCCGCTGTCGCCTTCCCTCATGCCTGGGCCCTGCGCGCGCCCGCCGGGCCGCAAGTGCTGCTGTCGCAAGCCCAGAGCCGCGCGTTCCAGGCCTGGATGTTGCGCATCGTCAATGCGCAGATCGAAAGGGGGCCGTCGCCGCGCTGGACGCACCGCGATTGCGCCGGCCTGGTGCGCTTTGCCGTCAACGAAGCGCTCACCGTGCATGACGCGAAGTGGCTGCATGCGAACGGTATCGCCAGCGACCGGCGCCTGCCGCCCGAACTGGAACTGGACGTGAATCAGGCCGCCCTGCGCAACCGCTGGGTGCAGACGGATGGCAAGGTCGGCCATTTCGTCACGGCGCTGGCGCTGGTGCAGCACAACAGCCGTTTCATCGCCCGCGAAATCAGCCAGGCGCTGCCCGGCGACCTGCTGTTTTTCGACCAGGGCGACGAACAGCACCTGATGGTCTGGATGGGTGCGCGCATCGCCTACCACACCGGCACCGTCACCCCCGACGACAATGGTCTGCGGACCGTCGATATCAAAGAACTCACAAGCTGGAAGGACACGCGGTGGCAACCTGTGGTCAACAATCCGAATTTCGCCGGCGTGTTCCGGCTGGCGTTTTTATCATGAAGCCGATTTTTGTCATGAAGCTGTTCTTTGCCAGCCTGCTGGCGTTGGTGCTCATTGGCGGCGCCTGGGCGCAGGAACGCGAACCGAGCAACTACAGCACCTTCAAGGGCGAGCCCTTCTTTTTGCTGTCCGACGCCAGCTACGGCAGCGTCGACGAGGCGCGCGTGCGCCTGGAAGTGCCCGGGCGCGACATGGGGCGCATGAACCTGGAAGCGTATTCGGGCGCCGACATCGTCGTCTACCGCGTGCCCGAAGCGATGGAATTCCTGAAAAAACAGCGCAATCTGCACCGCATCCAGGTCGAGGGCAATTACCAGGGCGAGGGCCTGGCCAACACCTTGAGCTTTCTGTGGGATAGCTGGTGGAAGCAGTCGCGCCTGGCCTGGCGCAAGCTGTTTTCCGGCGAAGCGCGCCGCGCGGTCACGAAGGAACAGCCGCAACTGGCGACGAATGACGCCATCCGCAAGCCGACCGTATTTGCCAACCACCCGCAGTACAAGCCGATCAAGGGCATGGAGCTGGTCGACAGCTTCCGCTATCCGATCTGGCAGGCCAAGGCCATCGCCCCGCCGAAAGGCGTCAAGCTCGATGGATCGAGCAGCGACTTCATCGTCGCCGGCGCCGGCAACGTGATGATCCCGCTGGGCAAGCGCAAGCCGGGCTTGTACCTGATCGAAGCGATCATCGGCGAGCACCGCGCCACCACCCTGGTGTTCGTCTCGGACACGGTGGCCGTCACCAAGGTCTCGTCCGGCCAGATGCTGGTATGGACGGCGCGGCGCGATACCAGCGCCGCCGTGGCAGGCGCCAGCGTGGCGTGGACGGACGGCACCGGCGTGCTGCAGTCGGCCACCACGGGTGCCGACGGCGTAGCGTCGCTCGAGCGCGGCAGCCCCGAACATACGTATGTGCTGGGCCAGGACCGCGATGGCGGCGTGTTCGTATCCGAGAATTTTTACTACGACAGCGAAATCTATAACACCAAGATTTATGCGGTGACCGACCGGCCCCTGTACCGGCCCGGCGATGAAGTCAACGTCAAGTTCCTGGGCCGCGAATTTACTTCTGCGCGCAACTCGCAGGCAGCAAGCGCAGCACCGGTCAGCTTGACCGTGCTCAATCCGAACGGCACGCCGCTGCTGACGCAAACGCTGCAGCTGTCTGGCGATACGGGCGCCGACACGCGCTTCCGCCTGCCGACGGAAGCCACCGCCGGCGGCTATGAGCTGCGCTTCAATTACAAGGATGGCGTGTATGGCGCGGCCTTCCGCGTAGCCGAATACGTCAAGCCGCACTTTGAAATCAACATCCAGCCATCGAAACCGGAATTCAAGACGGGCGAGGCGGTCAAGGGCAGCATCGCGCTGCGCTACCCCGATGGCAAGCCCGTAAAAAATGCGAAAATGACCTTGTCCTTGCGGGGCCAGCAAAACACCATGGTCGAGGGCGAGCTGCGTTACAGCGGCCTGTTCCCCGTGGCCTTGAAGACCGAGGAAGTGACGAGCGATGGCAGCGGCAATGTGGACTTCACCTTGCCGCCCGCCGCCGATCCCTCTCGCTACATCCTGACCGTGCTGGCGACCGATGGCGCGGCCTACCGCGTCAAGGCGACGCGCGAGCTGATGATAGAACGCTCGAGCAGCAGCTACCAGCTGAAGGCCACGCGCCAGTTTTCCGATCCGGGACAAAACGTGCATTTCGACTTGCTGGCCGACGGCCAGGGCGCGGCCAAGCCCGTGCGCTGGGAGATGGTGCAGCTGGAAAAACAGAGCAAGACCGAGGGCGCCTTCGATCCCAACGCCAAGGGCTGGGACGTGATTTTCCCGGCCTCCGGCTCGTATCAGCTGGCGCTGCGCGACGAACGGGGCAACCTGCTGGCCGCCGCCAGCCACTGGGTCGCCGGCGATGGCGTGCAAACGACGCCGGGCAGCATCGAGATCGTGCTGGACCGCGCCCGTTATCGTCCGGGCGACACGGCCGAAGCCCTGATCACCTTCTCGGACAAGGTCGACCAGGCGCTGTTCACGTTAGAACGCGACAAGGTGGAACACCATGGCTTGATGGCTGGCGCCGCTGACTGGTACCAGGCGAAGCGCGTGGCGCCGCGGCAGTGGAGAGTGCGCATCCCGGTAAAAGAAGAGCATGGCCCGAACATAACGTTCTCGGTGGCCTACACGCGCAATGGCGATTTCGTGTTCGAGAACGCCGGCCTGCAAGTGATCGAGCCGCGCATCGCGCTGCAATTCAAAAGCGACAAGGAAGTCTACCAGCCGGGCGAGAAGGTCACGCTGGATGTCAAGGCGACGTTGGACGGCAAGCCCCTGAGCACCCTGGTGGCGCTGGGCGTGGTCGATGAAATGATCTATGTGCTGCAGCCGGAAATCGCGCCCGACATCGGCGACTTCTTCTATCACCCGCGCCGCAACAACGTGCGCACGACGGCCAGCCTGTCGTTCATCAGCTACGATATGGCGCAGGGCCGCACTGCCGGCGCGCCCGCGCGCCACAATTACAACGAGCGCGGCGTCAAGGTGCTGGAGCGTCCGCGCCGCGACAATATTGACACGGCTTACTGGGCGCCGTCGCTGAAAACCGACGCGAATGGCAATGCGCGCGTGAGTTTTACCATGCCCGACGCGCTGACCCGCTGGCGCATCACGGGCCGTGCGATGGATGAACAGGGACGCGTCGGTCAGCGCACCGCCTATCTGCGGTCGGACAAGAATTACTATGCCAAATGGACTGCGCCCGACTGGATGCGCGCCGGTGACGCGCCGCGCGCCTCGGTGGCCGTGTTCAACCAGACGGGCAAGGAGCAGGCGCTCGACGTCGTTCTTTCCGGCGGGGCGCAGCCGAAGACGGAAAAGCTGTCCGCCAAACCGGGCGTCAACTACGTCGAATTTCCGCTCGCTGCTGGCGCTAGCGGGCCGCTGCGCCTGGAACTGAAGCAGAACGGTAAAGTGGTCGATGCGCTCGATACCGCTATGCAGACGCTGCCCGCCGCCTGGAGCAGCCCGCGTTCGCTGGCGCTGCCGCTCGATGGCGCCACCGGTGATATGCTGCTCAAGCTGCCGGCGGACGCGCGCAATATCCGCGTCTCGTTCGCTCAAGGAGCAGCCAGCCAGTTCGCGCGCATTGCCGACGACCTGATCGACTATCCGTATGGCTGCGTGGAGCAGACGGCGAGCCGTTTGATTCCGCTGGCGCTGGCCACGCAAAGCCTGGGGCCGGACGCCGGCGCCCTGCAAACGCTGCTGACGGCGCAGCGCCTGCGCCTGGTATCCATGGCCGGTCCGAACGCCGTCTTCGGCTGGTGGGGCAACGCCACGGCCGGCAATGCCTTGATGACGGCCTACGCCTATTACGCCGACTGGTACGCGGCGCGCGCGCTGCATATCGAACTGCCGCCCGAGCACTGGAACAAGCTGCTGGCCGTCTACAGCGAACATGGCTTGAAGGATGCGATGGGCGACCGCGCGCTGGTGCTGTGGATGGCGCGCGAGATGGGCTTGCCCACGCAGACGCTGGCAGCGGGGCTGGTGGACGACAGCGCTGGCGCCACCTTGGGCGGCAAGCCGCGCCAGGCGGGCGACAGCGGCAGCCTGCTGCTGGGCGGAGCCCTTGACCGCGAAGCGCAGGCGATGAGCTTTGGCCTGGTGGCGCTGGTCGCCAGCCAGAATGGTATCGCCCTGCCTTCGGCGTTGCAGCAGCAGGTCGCCGATTCCTGGCAGGTACTGCGCGCATCGAAAGCGCCGGTGGCGCAAGCTTTGCTGATGCTGACCGGCGAAGTGCCGCCATCGCAGGCCGACGCGGTGCTGGCCGGTGTGCGCGCCGAAATGCCGACCCTGGACCGCGCGATGACCTTGTTGTGGGTGCAGAAGAAGCTGGGTGGCGCATCGTTCGGCAAGGGGCCGGCCGTCGCGCTGGATGGCGCCTGGCAAAAACGCGACAGCCGCAGCGGCCAGCCGCTGTGGCGCTGGAGCGATGCCAAGGGCGTACCTGATAAATTGCGTCTCGCCGCCCCGGCGCCGGCTGGAACGTTGGCTGTGGTGCAGTACGACAGCTACGCGGCCGAGGCGCAAACCTTGCCGGTCGCCGTCGAACGGCGCATCCTGCGCATGAAGGCGGGCAAGGGCGGCTACACGACGGAGCTGGTCAAGCCGGGCGAGGCGCTCAGCACGGACGCGTTGTACCTCGATGAAATCACCTTGAAAGCGGCGCCGGGCGCGAAGCACCGCTTTGGCTTGCTGGAAGTGGCGCTGCCGCCGGGCGCCATGGTCGAATCGACGACCTGGGGCATGGTCATGGCGGGCGACAAGCCGGCCGCGCTGGAACGCGCGCGCCACACGGAGCGCCGCGACGGTTATGCCGTGCCGATTGAGCCTTTGGCCGGCGAGGTGAGCGTACGCCATCTGCTGCGCTTTGCGCAGAAGGGCAGTTATGTGCTGCCGCCAGCGCGCTTTTACCGCATGTACCAGCCGGAGCAGAAAGCCTTCGAGGGCGGCGGCAAGACCACGCGCGCGCTGAAGGTCGAGTGATGCGCGTGGTACGTGCTGCATTGATGGCGGCCCTGCTGGTGGCCGCACCTGCCTGGTCTGCGTCGCTGGACGTAGCATGGTGGAAGGATGGCAAGACCGAAGTGCGGCAGTTGCGCCAGGGCGGCGCCACGCTGCCACTCTCGCCGCCGTTCGACGGTGCGCGGCAAGTGCCGCTGGCCAGCCTGTGGAAGCTGTTTGTGTATGTCTATGCGAGCGATAACAAGGTGGCGATGCCCGACTACCGCTGCGGCGGCCGTGATCCGGAAGAAGTGTATTGCTGCGATGCGGGCCAGAGCATCGGCCACGACGCGGCACTGGCGCAATCGTGCGGCCCCTTCTTCTCGCCCGGGCGCCTGATGATCACGGCCGCGCCATGGCGCCAGTACTGGACCGCCCGTTTAGGTAGCGTGCCGGCAGGGGACTTTGCCTGGCTGGCGGATCCCGCCCAGCTGGCGCCGGGGCGGCTGGTACGGCTGGATAGCCTGCTGCGCGCGTTGGGCAGCATTCCGGCTGCCAGCCGCGCGGATGCCGAAGCGGCGCTGCTGCGCGTGGTGCTCGATGGGCGCGGCTTTGGTGCGGCGCGCTGGTTCGGCAGCCAGCTGCGCGTGAAGACGTATTCCTGGCACGAGCAGCGCCGGGCCGACGCACGTATCGGCGGCGCGGCCGGCTGGCTGGCCGACGGCACGCCGATCTGGTTTGGCGGCGCGGGTGGCAGCAGCAATGTCTTTGCACAGTGGGCGCCCAGACTGGCCGCCAGCTTGCCGCCAGTGGGCGCGGCCGACGATGGCGGCTGCGTGGTGGTTGATTATTTCAAGCGCTATCCGATCCGTGCCGTGCGCGGCGAGCGTGGCGTGGCTGAACCCGGGCCGCTGAATGGCCGCTACCATGTGCAATTCGAAAATGGCCAGAACCTGGCCTTGCGCAGCAGCGGCGAGTTGATGCTGCTGCAAGAGAAGGGCGGCCGCCCGCAATTGCGCGGGCGCTTTGGCGTCAATGAATATGTGGCGCGGGTGCTTGACCGCGAAGCGAGCGCGAATGAGCCGGAAGCGGCCAAGGCGCTGGCGATTGCCGCGCGCACGTATCTGCAGCAGAACGCCGTGACCGTGGCGGGCTGCCAGCAGATCGCCGACAGCAGCGCGACCCAGCGCGTCAGTCCCAGCCCCGCCACGCCGGCGGCGCTGGCGATTGCGCGCTGGACTGACCAGCTGATCGTCGATGGCGTCACCGTGCGTTATCACAGCAACGTGCCATCCGAGGGCACGATGGCGTGGAGCGAGGCGGTGCGGCAGGCCAGACAAGGCAAGCACTATGATGAATTGCTGGCGGCGGCGTATCCTGGCGGCGCGCTGAGTACCTTTGGCAATACCGGCGCGCGTTGCCGGCGCCTGCCGCAGAACGAGGATTGGCTGGCGCGCTCCTTGCCGCGCTGGCAGCGCGTGCTGCTGCGCGAGGCTGGCTACGAGGCGCCGCCGCAAGCGCCGCTGGTCTGCGCCCTGCAGAGCGGCGCGCCGTATTCGGAGCAGTCGCGCAACCGCATCTTCATGCGCCCGCTGGCTTCGCGCGAAGACCGCATCACCTTGGCCCATGAATATTTACACCTTGGCCTGCGCCATCATCCGCGCGGCCAGGACGAAGAATATGTCGAGCGGCTGGCCCGCCGACTCGTCGACCTTAACCTGGAGGCCCTGTGAGTTTTTATATCCGTTGCGTGATTCCCCTGATGCTGTTGCCACTCTGGGCGCAGGCCCAGGTCGTCATCGATGCGCCGAAGGGCGGCTGGCGCAATTCGGCCGGCGCGCGCGAAGACTATACGCAGGCGGTCAATTACCCTGCCGCCTCGGTCAACCTGCAGCCGGGCCAGGCCGAAACGGCGCAGATACGGGGACGTATCGTGGGCGCCGTCAAGGGCAAGCCCGCCACCCTGGTGGTCAACGGCGTGGCGATGCCGATGGAAGTGGGTGAGGACGGCAGCTATGGGCGGCCGTATGGATTCGGCAGCGGCTCGAATAGCGTGGAAGTACGCTCGCCGGATGGCAGGAGCCGCGCGCGCACCCAGTTTGTCGACAGCTACCAGGGCAAGACGCAGGCGCGCTTGCGCATCGTGCTGTCGTGGGACAGTGCCGGCACTGACCTCGATATGCACGTGGTCACGCCGGACGGTGGCCACGCCTGGTACGGTAATCGTGTCTTGAAAGATGGCGGCGCGCTGGATGTGGACGTGACCACTGGCTATGGCCCGGAAATTTTTTCCAGCGCGGCGCCCCTGAAGGGTAACTATCATGTCTATGTGAATTACTACGGCAGCGGCGAGAACACCGCCATGCTGACTGTCGCGCGCATATCGATCATCACCAACGAAGGCACGCCGCGTGAAAAGCTGCAGAGCTTCCAGGTGCCGATGCGGGCCGCCGGCGAGCTGACCTTGGTGAAATCGTTCGTGTTGCCATAAATGGCTCTTGCGGAGCCGCAGCGCCTTGGCTATAATTCGCCCCCTCGCTGAACGACGCATGCAAATGCAGCGTAAAGTGAGAAAAAAGAAGGAGTTGACGGATGTAGTGAAATGCTTCATACTCTTCCTTCTTCGCAGCTGACAAACACAACGCTTTGTCGATAGCGCGAAAGCAGTAACCGAA